>SXQV01000095.1 GCA_005792805.1 Methylococcaceae bacterium
CAGCCTGTTCAAAACGGCCAGCCCTTCTGGCTTGTGCTCCAGTGAAAGCCCCACGCTCATGACCAAAGAGCTCAGACTCCAAAAGATCTCGCGGTATGGCCGCCATATTCAACGCAATAAAGGGCTCTGTTGCACGCGGACTATGCCGGTGCAAGGCCTTGGCCACGAGTTCCTTGCCGGTGCCAGATTCACCGTTGATCAACACGGTGATGTGCGAGCGCGCCAGACGCGCAATAGCCCTGAACACCTCTTGCATGGTAGGTGCAGCACCAATGATTTCCGGCGTCGCCTCGGGCAAGGGGTTAGGCTCACGCGCCAGCCGCAGATTACGGGCTTGAGCGCACGCACGCTGCACGCGATCCACCGCCTCATCAACATCGAAGGGTTTGGGCAGGTACTCGAAAGCACCACCATGAAAAGCGGACACCGCACTCTCGAGATCGGAATGGGCTGTCATAATGATGACCGGCAAATCAGGATGCCGATCCTGCAATCGCTTCAGCAAAGCCAAACCATCCATACCGGGCATTCGGATATCAGTAATGATAGCCTCGGGCAATGCCTGCCCAAGGCTTTCCAGCAACCCAGTTGCGCTGGAGAAACTGCGCGTCCCGATACCCGCCTTTTGCAAAGCCTTCTCAAGCACCCAGCGGATTGATCGATCATCATCGACGATCCATACCTGATCTGCTTTAGTCATGATCCCTCTCCAGCGGCAAAAAGATTGAAAAAACCGTATGGCGCGGCTCGCTTCCACATTCGATCAGCCCGCCATGCTGGTTGATTAGCGATTGGGCTATCGAAAGCCCCAGCCCCGTACCCTCCGCCCGGCCGGTGACCATCGGATAAAAGATCTGCCCCATAAGCTCAGCCGGTATGCCGGGACCGTCATCCTCGACATCAATCTTGACCACCAGGCGATTACGCTTATTCCCTATGGTCACCTGCCGATGAATGCGGGTACGGATCAGGATGCGGCCCCTCATACCCAGAGCCTGCGCGGCATTCCTAACGATATTGAGGATGGCTTGTATCAAGAGATCGCCATCTCCATTCACGAGGGGAATACTCGGATCGTAGTCGCGCTCAATGAGCACACCCACCGGCACTTCAACCTGAACCAGCTGCCGCACACGCTCAAGTACCCTGTGAATATTGATGGGTTCCAATAAGAGCGGTTTGTTCGGGCCCAGCATACGATCGACCAGTAACTGCAGGCGATCCGACTCGTCCATGATGATCTGTGTGTACTCACGCAACTCCTCGCTGGCCAGTTCGCGCTGGAGCAGTTGTGCGGAACCCCGAATACCACCCAACGGGTTCTTGATTTCATGAGCAAGACCCCGCAGCAGCATACGTGCGGCATTCTGCTGAGCGAGAATTTGCTCCTCCATGGAAATTCGCAGATGCCGATCAACCTGCTCTATCTGTATCAGCACCGCCTCTGCGCTTTCTTTTTCCTTTTCCAGAATCGGTACGATGGTCAGATTGACCGTGATGGGGTGCGAGGGAGACCCCAACATCAGGTTACGCCTGGTTAGCGTCTCGCCTTGCGTGAGTGCTCGCTTGAAATCCGGCTCCATGCGGCGATCACAGGGGCCGAACACGTCTTTTGCCCTTGCCCCCATCACTTGCCTGGCGCTGACAGCAAACAGCATCTCCCCCGCTAAATTGATATAAATCAAACGACAGGCAGGGTCGAACAGCAAAACCGCATCAGTGAGATGGTCGAGGATTCGCGGGCTAATTGAAGCGGCATCTTGGTAATTCATGACACATACCAAGCAATTTAGGGGCCAGACAGGTACGCTGAAGCGAATGGATGCAGCGAACTGATCGAGATACGCATCGCTCGAACACCGCCCCATAATGGGGCATATGAAGACATAAAAAAAGCCCCATTACGGGGCGGCATCAAGGAGGTTCCCCCCTGCTCAGCCACACAGCCCGATCACCCCTTTCTGGTGAAGACGCTTTATCAAATTCACCCCAAACTCCAACACCCGGCCTGGCTCCGGATGCTGCAATTCCTCCGCAATCATCGATAACTGCTCGCGAACCGTTCGCTCGGGCGACTGGCCCACGAACTGAAGGAGCCGATAGGAAACCTGATTCAACTCCATAAACCGAACCAGATCCTCCCGATTTCGGTAAACCACCAGAAAAGTCGGCATCTCGCCAGCGAATGAGGGTTGAAAATCCGGGCCGATGTGATGAACCGGGAATTGGTAGGCCAGGGGCCAAGCTAATGGCGATAGAGTGGCGGAGACGTCCAATAGCCTTGGCATTAAATCATCGCGCTCCTGGGAAGACTCCGCTTCAGAGACAGCCAGAGCCAACTCAACCCATTCGTAATGGGCCAATTCCAGGAGATATGGCGGGTCGATCAACTCCGCTTGCCGCTCATTCGAAAGGTATTCGAGAAATTCCTGAGCTATCTCGATAAACAACGGCGTCCCGCAGCGATGCCGGCGATAGAAATCGCGGATCAACAAACGCCAGTCCTCTTCACTCAGAAGACTTCTCAGCACCGGAAAAGCCGTGGCAATAAAGTTATCAATGTTATTAAAGAAAAGATCCCGATAAGCCATCATTCGCTCATCAGACACACCTTCCGGCCTCGGAGAGTGTTCCGGATCACGGATATAGGCGGCAAAGGCCGCTTGGGTGCGCTGGAAGTCAGGCAAGACTTCAGCCATAACATCGCGCCAATGGAGCGTGGGCTAGCTGCAGCCTCCGTATCTCGCCGATTTCCGCCAGTAACTCCGGTAGCGGCGGCAGATTGAAATCCCGCTCCAGGAGGGTCGGAACAACGCCAAAAAGAGAATAAACCCGATCAAGCAGGTGCCAGACGGGACCGATAACCGCCGCCCCGTGGGTATCGATCAGAAAATCCTCAGCCTCTACATAATGTCCAGCTACGTGGAGGCCTGCAATCCTCTCTGACGGCATCGCATCAAGGAACGAGGCGGCATCGTAACCATGATTGATGCTGTTGACGTAAACATTGTTTACATCAAGCAACAAATCACAGTCGGCCTCTTCGAGCACGGCCAACAAGAAATCACGTTCACTCAACACTTTTCCGGGTGCCGCGTAATACGAAATGTTCTCAATGGCAATGCGCCGTTCGAGTATCGCCTGAGTTCGGCGAATACGCTCAGCAACGTAATAAACAGCCTCCTCGGTAAAAGGGATCGGCATGAGGTCATAGAGATGTCCCTCATCCGTACAGTAACTGAGGTGTTCACTGTAGGCGCGAATTTGATGGTTATCCAGGAACGTCTTCAGTTCCTTTAGAAACTCCTCATCCAGTGGAGCGGGACCACCCAGGGAGAGAGAGAGACCGTGGCAGGTAAAGGGACGGGACTCCGTTAGTGCACGAAACTGCTTGCCCAACCGGCCACCCACACGCATCCAGTTTTCCGGAGCGACCTCATAGAAATCAACTTGCGGCGGGTTTAGCTCAGTAAGCGGGCCCAATAAGGCCCGCCTCAGTCCTAACCCAGCGTTTTCAACCGTCAACCTGTCCGATGCCGGCATAAATCTGGGCTATGGCCCGTTACTTACTTCGGCGTTGCTGACGGTGTGGCGGGTTGGCCCATATTCATCCCAGCCGCGCACTTCCCTTCCATGGCCTTGGTTTCCTGCTCTGGCGTCTTCTTGGACTGATCCTTCATCGCGCCACAGTTCATTTCAGGACTTTGCGTCTTCTGGCCACCGCACTTACCTTCGCCGCAGACCATTTCTTTCGTTTCCTTGCCCGCCTCAGCCAATTGAACATAACCGGACGCCAGATCCTTCGCAGCGAAGGGATTTTCATTCGCTCCAGCGACTCCCGCCAGGGAACTTGCGACCGCCGCACCAAGGACAGTGGAAAATTTATTCTTGCTCATTATGTGGTGAACCTCGATAGTTGTTGAACGATAGCGAAATTTCAGAGGGCTATAGTTTAAGAGGGAAGAGTTGGACCCACCATAGATCCGTTGACCTAACCTTTTCAACCTACCGGCCAGCCCTTTGGCCGGCGGCCATTCTCACACACTGCTGTCTGTTCCGCACTTTTTGCCAGTTGCGGCACTCTTGGCCGATAACACATACCCTAGGGATTTGCTCGGACAAAGCGAATGTAAATCCGTTCAATTCAGACAGCATACAAGGAGGGGCATGGAAAGGACTTGCAGCTTAAGCTATCCTCTCCGGGCATTGCACCCGATCAACACGCTCCAAGGAGTCTCCATGTTTTGTCGTCATTGTGGAAGCGAACTGAAGGACAAGGCCGTAGTCTGTAGCCGCTGCGGGGCCGCCGTTGTGGAGGGAGGTGAAATCCTCGCCGCTACCACCCCGAAATGGAGCTGGTTCACCATGGTCATCACGATTGGCATCCTCTTTGTGCTACTGCTGATCGCGATCATCGCCGGTCTTTGAACGTTCCCTAATGCCTCGGGGGGAAACGGCGAATCAGACAAGACAATCAAATCTTCAGCACGGTTTCCCGGTAATACTTCAATTCGTCAATCGACTCGTGGACATCATCCAGCGCCCGGTGTTTGCTAACCTTTTTGAAGCCATCGGCCAAATGGGGTGCCCAGCGCAGGGTCAATTCTTTTAGGGTGGAGACATCAAGATTACGGTAATGAAAGAACGCTTCCAGCCTGGGCATACCACTTGCCATGAAACGCCGATCTTGGCAGATACTGTTGCCACACATCGGTGATGCGCCTGCGGGCAGCCACTGAATCAGAAAATCCAGTGTCAACTGCTCTGCGCCAGCCTCGCTCAGGGAACTCTCCCTGACGCGGGCTATCAGACCGGATTCGCTGTGATGCTTCTGATTCCACTCATCCATGGCCGTGAGCGTTTGATCAGTCTGGAAAACAGCGAGGACGGGGCCCTCGGCAAGAACATTTAAGTCCTTGTCCGTTACCACCGTGGCGATCTCGATGATTCTGTCATTGAGGGGATCAAGCCCGATCATTTCGAGGTCGATCCAAACGAGATTCTGCGGATTCTGCAACATGATATAGATAGAGTTTGAGCGGGTGTCTTGTAGGAAAAAGCGGCCTTAGTCCAGGACAAACCCACTGTGCGAATAACCACGTTAGGCATCTGATGCCGGGAAAAATGACTAATGAATGATTTTACTGGACTATTCCTGTTCGCCCTAGCGGCATCTTTTGGTGTCGAATATTGGCTCTCGCGACGCCAGTCAGCCCATGTGCTCGCCCACCGCGAACAGGTTCCGGAGGCTTTTCATGACAGAGTCACTCTGGAGGCGCACCACAAGGCCGCCGATTACACCGTGGACAAAGGGCGACTGGGAGACGTCGACCGTGTGATAGGCGTAGCCATCTTGCTGATATTCACCCTCGGTGGCGGCATCAACGCCATCCAGACATGGTGGAACGGATTGGAGTTATCCCCGCTGGCGACAGGCATTGGCCTGATTCTGACCACACTCCTCATCACCCAACTGATAGAACTCCCCCTAAGTTTTTACCAGACGTTTGTCATTGAAGAACGTTATGGATTCAACCGCAACAGCGTGGGCCAATTTTCCAGGGACCTTGGGCTCCAGACCCTACTGAGCCTTGCCATAGGCGCGCCCTTATTGGCTCTGATTCTTTGGGTAATGGATTCAACCGGACAACTCTGGTGGCTACTTGCCTGGGCCATCCTGATGGGTTTCTCGATCCTCATGAGCTGGGCCTACCCAACTTTCATCGCACCCCTCTTCAACAAATTCGCGCCACTGCCTGATGCAACGCTCAGGCAACGTATCGAGGCCCTTTTGGAACGCTGCGGCTTCCACAGCAAGGGAATCTTCGTCATGGATGGTTCAAGACGCTCCGGTCACGGCAACGCCTATTTCACCGGCATCGGTGACAGCAAACGCATCGTGTTTTTCGACACACTGGTTGACTCCCTTGAGCATGACGAACTGGAAGCCGTACTCGCCCACGAACTGGGCCATTTCAAGCGCCGTCATGTCATAAAAATGCTCTGCACCAGTTCCGCCATTACCCTGGCCGGCTTTGCCCTGCTCGGCTGGGTCAGCCAGCAGGACTGGTTCTACCAGGGACTCGGGGTACAACAACACTCACACGCCACCGCCCTTCTCCTCTTTATGCTGGTTGCCCCAGTATTTACCGTGTTCCTCAAACCGGCCATGGCTTTTTTCCAGCGCCGCTATGAATTCGAAGCCGATGACTTCGCCGCCAGTCACACTCAGGCCAAACATCTCATCAGCGCATTGGTAAAGCTATATCGTGAAAATGCCAGCACATTGACACCAGACCCGCTTTACGCCGCGTTTCATTACAGCCATCCGCCCGCCGCCATCCGTATCGATAACCTCAACGGCAAATCCCGCGCATAGGCAGGAATCCAGCGTGCCACCGCCAGACGAGAAAGATCTTCCAGACGCCCCCCTGATGGCCTCAGAGCTATCGGAGGGGCTGGTTCTCAGTCACTTGGGACAAGCGCTGGCGATAGAGGGTCCGGACGACAGTATCGTGTTTTGTCACACGCGGCGGCAACTGGGGGCAGTAGCCGTCGGTGATCGAGTCCTCTGGTCATCCCAGGATGACAATCAGGGGCGAGTGGAAAAGGTTCAGCCCCGAAGGAGTCTTCTGACGCGTCCCGCCCATGGTGGCCGGATTCGGCCCGTAGCTGCAAACCTTGATCAGCTGGTTATTGTGGTAGCGCCAGCACCAGAACCGGATTGGCTGTTAGTGGATCAGTATGCCGCCGCCAGCGAGCATCGGTCCCTGGATGTCTGTATCGTCATTAACAAAGCTGACCGCCTAACCCAGAGGGAGACTATCGAGGATGCCCTCGCCTCGTATCGGACCGTGGGATACCCCTGTCATCTCGTTAGCGCAAAAACAGGGGAAGGGCTGGCGGGTTTACGGGGCGCTCTCAAGCATCGATGCAGTATGCTGGCCGGCCAATCCGGCGTGGGCAAATCCTCACTCACCAACGCACTCCTGCCCGGCAAGAATCTGCGCACCCGTGAGCTCTCGGAAAAAGCCGGCCTCGGAAGACACACCACCACGGCGGCGATGCTGTACCACTTGCCGGAAGGGGGTGATCTGATTGACAGCCCGGGAGTTGCAGTTTTTGGCCTGGCAGAAATGAATGCCGCCGACCTCGCCTCGGGTTATCGTGAGTTCCGTGAGTTACTGAGCCATTGTCAGTTTAACGACTGCCGACACATTCAAGACAAAGGCTGTGCCATCCGTGAGGCCGTTGCCGACCATCGGATTGACCCCTCCCGCTATGCACGCTTCCTCAAGTTACTAGGCAAAATGCATCTCGCCTGACTCCCATCGTCGGGTTACCGGCACCGGATACAACAAAGGCGCCACCGGGGCGCCTTTGTTTTCACGAGAATCCCCAGAGCTTAACCTTGCTGCAATAGGCT
Source organism: Methylococcaceae bacterium (assembly GCA_005792805.1). Taxonomy (GTDB): domain Bacteria; phylum Pseudomonadota; class Gammaproteobacteria; order Methylococcales; family Methylococcaceae; genus UBA6136. The sequence goes on from SXQV01000095.1 coordinate 7,427, forward strand.
CCGAAGGTCGATCGTCGCCGCATTCGCTCTGGCAATGTAATTGGCCAGCGTGAGTGAATAGTTGGCAAATAGTCCGAAACCACTGCCGTTCAAAATCACCGGGCTCAAGTGAGATTCCTGACTGTTTTCCAGCTCTCTGACAATTTGCTGGAGGGACACCAATGCCGTTTTGTTGCCGAGAATATCCCTGAAATCGAATTCGATAGCTTTCAGCACCAGCATGGCCGCCCACGCATAACCACGTGCTTCGAAAAACCGGTCATCGAGTTTCAGCCACGGGGTACGCCCCAACTCAGAATGTCTTTGCTCTGATCCTTCAGGCAAACGGTCGGCGGTACTGGCACTCAAGCGGTTGGAGTAGTCACCCAGACGTTTTTCCAAGACTTCAAGGTACTGGCGGAGATTATCGGCACGCGCATAGAAATTGGCATCGCGTTTCTGCAAACGCTCACGATAGGCCTCCAACGACTCAATACCCTTCTCGTATTCTGACTCGGAGGACGGGAGCTGCCATGAGCGGTAATCGAAATACAGAAATGGTTCGCCCTTGGACAGGTCGGGGTCTTCCTGTGACTGAGTTTGCGACCGGGCAATGTTGTTACGCAAGGCGGTAGTCGCGTCACGCAAGGCAATCAGCACCCCCAGCTCCCAGTTGGGAATGTTGTCCAGCATGACGCTGGGCGGAAAAACATCATTCATCAGAAAACCACCCGGCTTGTGCAGCAGGGTATTGGCAATCTCAATCAGCGTGGTTGAATACGCATAGCCCAAGGGTAACTCCTTGGGATTCTGGACGTTTGCCGCCTTGGCCGCTTCCTCCACCACATCGAACGGGGCAGGTTCACGGCTCCAGTACCAAGCCAATGCGTACATCACCAAACAGACTCCGACCAGGCCACCAAATACCCGGGCGAAGAGGCGGCTCTCAAGCAAAGACCACAGGCCGAACCCCCTCTTTTTAGACGTGGGATTCTGCGTTTCGTGATCTGAAGGGTCTGGTACTGACATACTGGAAATCCTGTTGCTTTGAGCCTATCGCGGGGCAGTATACAACAACACCTTTGTCCGTCTTGACGGCAATGGGGAATCTTGAACAGAGTAAGCCCGAAGCCGGAGAGGAAGATGGCTTGGGTAAGGAGGATCTGAAATTCAACCAGGGTAGATGCAGAGACAATCCCGGCAAGACTGGATGGGGGGGAGGTCGTCGCCCGAACCGTCTCTGCTGCCGCATACTAGGTTCTGTTGACATTAGTCGGCGGGATTCGCGAAAGTTCGCCCATTTTGCAGATGGCTAATCGATTGGAAATTAGTGACGAGGAATGGGGAATGATTTACCCCATTCTGGCAACCCACGAACATGTTCGTGTTCGCTGCGAAAAGCAATGCCGTTCGTTTTTGGTGGCCGTGTTGTGGATTCTTCGTGGTGGCATGCCTTGGCGCATGCTGCCGGAAACGCTGGGTCGGTGGAACTCCATCTTCAAGCGTTTTGCTCGCTGGTGCGGATATGGCGTCTGGGATGCCGTGCATTCCGGATGTGTGCATTTGCCTGATTTGCAGGCTGTTTTTATCGATTCCACGGTTAACCGAGCCCACCCGTGCGCAGCGGGTGCCGCGCAAAGTAACGCAGAGAGCGAGGCCTTGGGACGTTCGCGTGGGGGCTTCAGCACAAAGGTCCACGCCATCACCGATGCCTTGGGAAACCCATTGGAGTTCGTGCTGACCGG
>SXQV01000096.1 GCA_005792805.1 Methylococcaceae bacterium
CCTCCATGATGGAGCACATGGGCAGCGCAGGGCATGCCATGACGAAAATCACGCAACACGCCGGCACCGCTGCCGGTATTGCAATAACCGCAAGCACACCCGTGAGGAGAGGTTTTATGAGCATATTGGCAAAGCATCCTTTACTAGTTTTCGGCCTGGGCGTTGCCGCCGGCTTCTACGCGCACAAATATCGGAAGGAAATTATCGAATCCGCGACTCTCGCGACTGGAAAAGGGAAAGATTTCGTGCTGCACCAGAAGGAAAATCTCGAAGACCTGGTGGCTGAATGCAAGGAATGCGCTGACGACGCCTCAACTGAAAGCGCACAGAGCAAAAAGGGCAAGACCTGAGCAATCCCTGCCTGACCTGTCATCGCCGCCAGTTCAATTATTCACTATCAGCCAACCATGTCGTTCACCCAGCAAGTTTTGCTGCGATACCGAAGCGAGGGGCACTTGCGGTTTGACCTGCCGGACGGGCTCTGTGAGCTCGGACAGGCTGCCGTTCTCACTGAAGGGCTCCAGGCGCATGAGGGCATTTATCGTGTCGACTTATCGAGGTCGGGGAAAAAGCTTTCCATCCGCTACCTTCCCACCGTGTGCGATTTTGGCGCAGTCATCCGTTGGCTACACGCGATCATCGCCTCTTTACCAAACAGGAAATCAGGGGGCTCACGTGCTGTCGCACGCCATACAGCGACACACTCGTTAATCGTATCCCCCCCGGCGCGTGCCTCGTTTGCCACCTGGTTACGAGCCAAAATTGAGGAGCTGCGCGAAACCGCCATGGCTCTCAGAATCATGGTGCATCGAGCGATGGAATCAGGAGCATCCACTATCACCCGGCGTCCGCGCTGGATAAAAGAGTTCATGAATGATCTCTTGATGCTCTACCTGATCAAATTGCACTGGCACCACATCTTGACAGAGTGGCTACCCAGCCCGTGGACCCATCGGTATGAATGGGCTGCAACAATTTACCTGATCTATCTATCCGTCCAGTCAAGGTTGCCGCAAATCTCCGCCTGACAGGCTACATCACCGGGAGTGAGTAAGCATGATCGCCTCCGAATCAATCCCCCGCCACTTCCATATTGAACATCGGCTCCGACGAAGAATTCGCCTTTCGGTCCCGAGCCTGCGCCATGATCCCGAGCGTCTATACGCACTGGAGATCCTTCTGCGCAAGCGTGCGGCTATCCCGTCGGTCAGGGTCATACCTGAGCTGGGGGGGATGGTCATTCACTACCACCCAAACCAACTTCCTGAAAGCAACCTATGCGCGTTGCTGGATGCTGTCATCCCAAATTTGGGCGCCGTAAAAAACAGGGGCACTATTAACTCCGACCATCTCCCCCGCAGCGGAAAAGACCGGGAAATACATTTTGCAGTTGAGGGCATCAGTTGTGCCTCCTGTGCCCTGCTGATCGAGCTTGTACTGAAGCGAGATCCGCGCGTTCAGCGTGCCACCGTTAATATGGCATCCGAGTCAGGCCTGGTATACGGCGTCATACCTCAGGAAGAGGTTTACGAAATTGTCAATGGACTGGGCTATAAAGCCCTCCCTCTGGACACCGTCTCACAACGCAAGTGGCTAATGGAAAGGGAAGAGCAGCGGCTCAACGAATCCCGCCGGCGGGCCATCATCGCCGCCGTGCTCAGCGTTCCGGTCACCATCATTGCCATGGCGGAGTGGAAGGGGGCTTTCTGGCGATGGGCTCAATTAATTCTGAGCACACCCATAGTTTTCTGGTCCGGCAAACCCTTCCTGACCAAAGCCATCAAGCTGGCCAAACAACGATCCGCCAATATGGACAGCCTGATTGTCCTGGGTGTCGGAGCCGCCTACGTCTACAGCACGGCGTCCCTGTTTTTTAAGCAGCCTTACCTCTATTTCGACGCGGCCTCGGGCATCATATGCTTTGTACTGCTGGGCCGTTATCTGGAAGACAAAGCCAAGGGGCAGGCCCATGCCGCCATCCGAAGATTGCTGGACCTGCAACCGCAAACAGCCAATCTTGTAAGAGACGGCGAAGTGTTTACTGTACCGGTGGATGATCTGGCCATCGGAGACTTGGTGCTAATTCGGCCCGGAGAAAAAATCCCCACAGATGGCATCGTAATGGATGGACTGTCCACGGTGGACGAAGCCATGCTGACCGGCGAAAGCCTGCCCGTAGTCAAGGCCCCTGGACATGCAGTGGTGGGAGGATGCATCAATGGTAACGGGGCCATTCAGGTCAGGGTAACCGCGACCGGGGCGGATACCGTACTGGCTGGCATTATCCACATGGTGGATCAGGCGCAGTCATCAAAACTTCCGATTCAAAAGACGGTTGACCGCATCTCGGCGATTTTCGTACCCAGCGTAATGGCCATCAGTGGATTAACCTTTGTCGGCTGGTTAGTCGCGGGAGCCGGTTTTACCACGGCTTTTGCCACTGGTATTACCGTGTTGCTGATCGCCTGCCCTTGTGCGCTTGGACTCGCCACACCCGCCGCCATCATGGTAGGAACAGGTCAAGCGGCCCAGCGGGGCATCTATATCCGCAATGGGGAAAGCCTGGAAACTGCCACGCATGTCACCACCCTCATTTTTGACAAAACCGGCACCATTACCGAAGGCAAACCCTTTGTCACAGACTTTACAAATATCTCCGGGCTAACCGATGAACAAGTAATCACGCTGGTGGCCACCGCCGAATTGCAGTCAGAGCACTTCCTCGGCAAAGCCTTGGTCGACTATGCCAAACAGAAGGGTTACAGCTTAACGTCTACCGATGAGTTCGAAGCGACTCCTGGCCGGGGCATCAAAGCAGTCATTCAGAGCACGGAATTGATCGTTGGAAATCTCGCCTGGATGCAGGAACTAGGCATCGGTCTTGGATCCTTCAAAGACAGGCATGCCGCCCTTGCCGAGGAAGGAAAGACACCAGTTTTCTGCGTTATCGATGGCAAACCCGCCGCCCTATTCGGCATCGCCGACCGGCCCCGAGACAACGCAGCCGAGGCCATCGCCAGACTCCACGAGCGCGGGATAGAAACCATTATGGTCACGGGCGACATTGACGCCGCCGCACATTTCGTCGCCAGACAAGTAGGCATCAGCCAAGTCGTCGCGCAGGCACGTCCCGAGAGAAAACTCGAAATCGTTCGTGGACTCCAGAGCTCAGGCAAAAAAGTTGGGATGATCGGTGACGGCATCAATGATGCGCCTGCCCTGGCAGCCGCAGACGTGGGGTTTGCCGTAGGCACAGGGACCGATGTCGCGATCGAAACAGCCGACCTTACGCTGGTCAACGGCGACATCACCAAGGTTGCGGATGCTTTGGAAATCAGCAGCGAGACACTCAAGGTCATCAAACAAAATCTTGCCTGGGCGTTTGGCTATAACACCCTGGCTATCCCTATCGCCGCTATTGGCAAATTGAACCCCATGGTCGCGTCTATCGCCATGGCACTCAGCTCCGTCTCCGTAGTGGTTAACTCACTTCGATTGCAGCGCAAATAACGGCCAAGAACCCACAGAACTCAGATACTCGGCGAAAGATCAAAAAAGCCCCCCACCGGACACAAATCTAACGGAGAACCAGGAGCCCCGCTGAACTTCCCCTGCAAGCGGTCGACGGATCTACCTCACACGGAATAATTCATTCCTTGCGGATTTAGCCGACGGAGTGCCCATCAGCCTCACTGGATACAACGCCTGAGCCTCATCCGCAACGTCTTGAGACTGTCTACAGCACACAGGCGAAGCAATTGCTGGCTTACATTGAACGTCCAAGCAGATCAAGCACAAAGCACGCCATAGATGTGCAAGCGGTTATTTCGGCGATTGCTTCCTATGTGACCGCAACCGACCATCGACTGCCGTCACCCGCCGTTAGAACATCGCTGTTCAAGTGCTGGATTTGACACACCTGACAGGGCATATGCCACAGTTTGTCCACACCACACTGAGATCATTGGCTTTTCTTAAAGGTCTTCGCACATATCGAAACATCGCATACATATCAGTATCTTACGAAATAGACGAAATATTGATCAATCCAGCGAATGACCTAGCAGGAAAGGTAACCCGACAGTTTCCCCACAGAGTTATCCACAGCTTCTGTGGATGAATCAGTCAACATCACGCCCGAAGGCGCAGGCATCGTCACCATCTCCCGAACTGTCTCAATGCAGGGTTTCTAGCCGACCACATCGAGGCAAATAAAAACACGCTCAAAAATATATGGCCTGATTTTTGCCCTATTTACGCGAAGCGTGTCGCCACCCACCAACTCCCTTTGCCTGCGGCACAAGGAGGCCACCTTGAAATTGAAAACCAAAGCTGTCCAGAAAATTCAAATCGGTCACCGCTACGGTCATTGGGTCATCATCAGCGAGACTCAGGGATCTGCTGGTGATACGCGCTATCTATGCCAGTGTGGCTGTGGCAATGAAAAACTGGTGCCGGCCATCACTCTCCGTAATGGTTCCTCAACGAGTTGTGGCTGCCAGTGCGGGGAGCGGGCACTCAGGATCTCGGACTACGAATTGCAGCCCACCACTCCGGATATTCAGGAAATCTACCATCTAATCAGCCAAGGAGTCGCCGGTGCAAAATAAAAAAGCCCATATAGATCATGCGGGTAGAGGTATAATAACCCCTCGAAATCCGGCATTTATCCCGGAAATATACTCAAAACCCACGGATTGAGGCGACGATGACCCCTGATTTCTTCCGGGCCCGACTGGGCGAAATGGTCAACCCCAAGGACCCCATGGTGATTCTGTCCCGACAGATGCCCTGGGAAGACATCGAAGCTTGTCTTTCTCGGTTTTTCGTGCGCAGCCCCCAGCCGGGGCGTGTGGTCGCGATCGACGACTTGTTCGGTACGACGGCGGTCTGCCAGGGTGGCGGCCTCAGTCCGGCCGGGCGCAAACCTCTACCCATCCGGCTGATGGCGTCCTTGCTCTATCTGGCCCATCACGACCATCACAGCGATGAGGCGGTCCTGAACGCTGGTCAGAGAGCGTGCCCTATCAGCACTTCAGCGGCGGCGATGACGGCTACTATGAGCACCGCAAGCCGTGTGATGCCAGCCAAATCAGCCGCTTTCGTCAGGCCATCGGTGAGGACGGCGTGGAATACCTGATGCACATCACCCTGCGCGTCGCGGTAGCGATCCAGGCCATCCCGGTCGAGGCCTTCCAGTCGCTCATCGTCGACTCGACGGTGCAGGAGAAAGCCATCGCTCACCCCACCGACAGCCGGTTGTTAGAGATCGCCCGCTATCAAATCATCAAGGCCGCCCAGCGGGTGGGGTTTCGTTTGAAGCAAACCTTTGCCCAGGAAGCCCGGGACCTGCGCCGCCGCGCCGGCGGCTATGCCCATGCCCGGCAGTTCAAGCGCCTGCACAAGGTCCTCCGCCGTCAGCGGACGATACTCGGCACCGTGCTGCGTGATATCCAGCGTCAACGGCTCAGCCGGCCGGATAGTCCTGACCTGGCAGGGCTGGATACCCTCCTCGAGCGGGCTGAACGACGGCAGACCCAGCAACCCAAAGACAAAAACAAGCTGTACGCCCTGCATGCGCCGGAAGTGGAATGCATCGGCAAAGGCAAAGCCCGCAAACCCTATGAATTTGGCGTCAAGACCGGGCTGGCGACCACCCACTCACACTCACTCATCGTCGGTGCCCGGACCTTTCCCGGGAATCCCTACGATGGACACACCCTCAACGAACAACTTGAACAGGCCACCATTCTGCTCGAAGGCATCGCCCCGCCCCCCAAAACGGTCTACGTCGATCTCGGCTACCGTGGGGTCGATGAGGACAACCCCGACATCGAGATCATTCACCGGGGCAAGCTCAAATCCCTGACCCAGGACCAGCGCCAGGCCCTCAAACGGCGTCAGGCCATTGAACCGGTCATCGGCCACCTCAAGAGTGATCACCGCATGGATCGATGCTGGCTCAAAGGCGCCACTGGCGATGCCCTGCACGCGATCCTCTGCGCGATCGGCTACAACCTGCGCTGGTTGCTCCGGGCCATTGCCCGGCTGAACCTCAGCCCGGCTTTTTTACGCCGACTGATCAGCGCCCTCTGTAGACAGATGGGGCCAACTGACCCATTAAATCAGCTACCCATGTCAGGTTTCAGAGGCCAGTATGCGGGAATTTGAATTTTGCATGGGCGACTAAGGAGTTTTGCCGCCGGCAGACCAGTTCAGCATGACTGATGGCGCGCCTTCGTGGACGCTTCCTGCCCTTGCGAAAATACTGAATATCGGGCGTCAGGAACTGATCAGTCACCTGCAAGAGGCCGGCCAGCGATTCGGGCTTTCCCAGAAAAGTGACTTAGCGGAAACCTTCCATGCCCCATAGAGAGAATCAGGACAAACCCCAGCTTCCCCCTGCGACAAAATACCGCATTGCCCACCGCTTGAACCGCACAATAAGATAACAGCACTTCTGAACGCTTCATGAAGTACCTCTCACTTTTCAGGCGCTTTCACAAAGCGCCTTTTTTTCGCATGAGCCGCAAAGGGTTCACGGAATTCCACATAACAACAGACCAAACTATAGTCGAGAACCTATGAACAAAGACGCCGATTACCAGGCGGCTTAAACTTCAGCATTGGTTCTTTATAATTGGTCACTCGCTGCGCATCCATCATCATCAGGCCCTCATGCCAATCCAGGTGATGCATGGCATGCCATTCCCCTGCTTCTTGACCAGTCCGGTGCCACAGTTGACGCTCTTGGTAACTATCTGGCGTTAACCGGATAATCTCGCTGAGATTCAGGCCATCCCCATACCGGCGAATACAATCCTGCGAGGGGCGCAGAAGACGCCCTTCAGCATCACGGAAAATTCTCCCGGCGGACCGTGCCTTGCCGAAGTCTCTTATAAGTGGATTCAGTGCATGGGGTGTCCAATGATCGCTCAGGGGAGTCTCCGAGTAATACGCAAACAAGGTTTCGTCATAACGCAGGCCATTGCGCTTAACCGAACTAAACAGCCACCAGCGGCCCTCATGCTCAAACAAGGTGCAATCCACCATTTTGACCCCAGAAAATAGCGTCTTAACGAATTCCCATTGGCCTGGAAAACGGACACATCGATAGAGGTCGACCCGCCTTTTTTGTTTCTTTTCCGGAACCATATAGAGCTCACCCCCGAATTCAAACAGGAAGGGGTAAGACAGATGATACGGTTCCTGAATGACGGGCATCCCGCCCACCGGCCTGGCCTGCCTGTCCAGCTCCATCACGCTGATATGTCCACGCCGTGTGGCGTAGGGAAACTCCTCATAAAACACGTAATACCGGTCATCCTTTCGCCAAACGAAAGGATCGGCCCAAAATCGATCCTCGGGGGGGTAAATCGGGATTAATCGCTCCGGCTGGGGTGTCGACCAGGCGCTGCGGTCACAGAAACCGGCCAACAGAAACCACTGAGGCTGTTCGTTACGCTTTCTGACTTTCTCGGCCCGTCTCGCTTTCCAGCGGCTCGCGCAAGCCCGTAAATCAGCCCAGAGACTCATTGCAAGTTTAATCCGCACCGGCTAACCACCATCACCATCCCCTCGGGTAACGTACAACTCCACTTCCGGAATTCTTCTAATCAGAGTGGATTGCGGCTTCCCGTTATGTAGCCGCTGCTTGAATCCCATCCGTTCCAGTGCGGCAATCAGGATTTTCCCTCCAGCGTAGCACTCGACCTTGTGCACCCCGTCACGCCGCATGCGTCGCAAAGCGGCACTCAGCAGGCTCTCCAGCGTATCGGAGGGACATTGACCCGCCAAAACATCCACAATTTGAGCGCGATACTGCTGATGCCTGTAAAAGCAGGCATACACCAGATAGCCGAGCAGTTCGCCCTTATCTTCCACTACCAGTACCGTATAAGCGGTATCGGGGTGCTTACGATAGCGCCACTCCAAGGTGGCCCGATCACGACGGGTGATACCCTGGCATTCTCTTTTGGCCTGCTCCCACAGGTCATCGAAGCGCTCATCGAATGAGCCCTCCAGCAACCGCGCCTCCCTGTTCGGCTTAGGTATCCGAGGGAGTACCCAGTCGGCCATCCAACCCAACAGCTGCGCCAAAGGTTTGCCGACATATTTTTCCATGGGTTGCCGGAAAGAAATGATTCGGGCCCAACTGCCGGTATCTTTCTGATCGGTCGATCCGATTTTATACGCCACTACCGCCATGGGGTCTGTCAGATGCTTACCTAACTGCGCGACGCCTGCCGCCGGATGATTCAGCATAGCGGCAGCAATGCCCTTGGACAGGTCCGGCCCTCCGTCCACTTCACCTGCCCGCTTCAGCTCACGCATCACCCGTCGGATACTGCCCCAATGCGCTAATGCATCTGCAAACCAGTAGGCATCAACAGGCTGCCCGGCCAAATGCAGGCCGGAGGGCAAACAACTGAGATTGGCGATAACTTGCCCGTTCCACTCGGCGACAACTCCGCAGTAACCCGGCGACCCGAGACGGGGATCTTCCTGCCATTGCCAATGCCAGCGTCGTTCGGCCCGCTCAGCTTCTTCGGCGCCGAAGATTTCCTTGATAAGCGCCAGAATCTGAAGTTTGTCGCTATCTCGCCCAGCCCTTATCTCAAGCATACTTTTTTACTCTTGAAAAAATCACGATGACATTTCCCCATGGCAGGCATTCTCCTGCTCAATCACGCGGAGTACTTGCCTGAAGCTCTGCGTTGAGGTTGCATCAATGGAGCGTCTTATCGCCCAGACATCAGGTATGCGGGCCAGCGCCCCAAAAAGCGCACACCAATAACCAAAATCTCCCACCAGCGTCCTCGTCAGCATCCGCAGCACCAATCGAGGCAGCATGAATGCGGCGAGGGTGCCGATGGGGAAATGAATCCACTCCGCCAGCAGTTTGTTCCGTTGCAAGGCTCGCCTGACCCGCTGCCGCTTGACGTTATCTTGAATGGAGCCACGCTCCTGATGGAGGACGATGCTAGCCGGTTCCAGCAGGGTTCTCCAGCCGCGCCGCCAGGCGCGAACGCCTAGATCGAAGTCCTCCCAGTAAAACGGTTTAAAGACCGGAAGAAATCCGCCCAACTCATTGAACTTTGCCTTATCCACCGCCATGGAGCCACCTGAAGCATACAGACACCACCAAGGCTTCTTGCCCAAATTCGTGGTCTTGAGCCGTTTCAATGTGCCATAACGGTATCTGAAACGGGTCAGGCAGTAGGGATGGATATTTCCTGATTCCTCCCGAATTGCCGATTGCACCGAAAAGACCCCCTCGTCCGTTAACCGAAGAATAAGTGGAGCAATAAAGTCACACTCCGGCCTCACGTCGGAATTCAAAAAAATCAGCGCCTCGGAATCGGCTGCCCGCACCCCCGTATGAATGGCCTCGGCAAAACCCATGTTCGTTTCATGCTGTTCCAGCCGAACCTGAGGAAAGCGCCGCCTGATGATATCGACGCTGTTATCAGCGGAACCATCATCAACCACGATAATTTGGCCTCCGCCCGGATAGACAGCTAACGCCTCCAGCACTGTAGGAAGATTATTCTCCAGCAGAGTCGCCCCATTGAAATTGGGAACTATGATGGTTACCTGCGGCAAATCACACATGAGTCATCGATAGGAGTGATGGAGAATAAATCTGTAACGCTTGTGACAGGATCAAACCGTCCGCTTTAATCTCTCGATATACACAAAGCTGGCCCCCAAGACAAACCCCAGAGGCAAAAGATAATCCCTAGAAAAAAACGGAACAGTGGAAACTCCATGAACCAGTTGCGCCGTGGCAACGGCCAGTAAAAGCATACCTGTGCGACGTGAAATGATTGACTCATCGTCCCATGCAGCGGAAGCAAGCCGATAGAAGAACAGCCCATAGGCAACCGTCACCAGAACCAAGCCGGATAGACCGTGACTGTAAAGAATCTCCATGAAGAAATTATGGGCAGAAAGATAAGTCTTGATCCCACGTGACCAAGCTATTTCTTTGAAATCCTGATAGAACGCACCAATACCATGTCCGAAAAGCCACTGGAGAGCCGTACTTTTCTTCTGCAAATGGAAGGCCCCCGCCCAGATTTCCCACCGCTCATCATGGGAGAAATTAGCCGCAAAATCATCGACCCGTGCTGCAAAGTTTGCCACGTTACCAAAGTATAAAAAGGCCAAAATTCCGGCCATGAGAAGCAAAAACCTCCAGCGGAAATGAGGGGCGATGAAAGGGATCACCACCAACGCAGAGGACAGCAACGCGAGATAACCCGGGCGGGAACGTGTCGCGAGCAAAAGCCACACATTCCCCATGAGCGTCAACGCCATAACACATCGAACCCTGAAGGACAGGCTTTTACTGATGGCGTAGAACATGATGGGCAGCGTCATCACCGCATACATCGACATGTAGTGGATGTTGGAAAACAATCCAAACTTTCCATATCGCGGCCAATGCGTCCACAACAGGTTGTAAGTCAGATTGGCAAATACAAACACCACCAACACAAAACTGATGGCCTGTAAATAACCGCTATAGCCGGATACCTGCTGTTGCAAGGACCAAATACCCAACACTGTGATCAGACACCACAAGATGGGATAAGGCGAAATACCGTAAGCTTTGGAGGCAGCCAGGGTGCCCTGAACAAACAGGATCATGCCAGTCATCAGAAGCACCTTGAGTGACCCGCTCAAACAAAGCCCCCTCATTGCGACTGCCTGACCGGCAACACCTAGAGAAATCACCCCTAACGCGACTGCGTAAAGACCTCGCCCAAGCAATAAGAAAACCATTAGCGAGAAAACGCCGGCGAAAGTCACGCTTCTGCTACCGGCAAGAAACCGTGCGCCCAACTGGGTCATCCGGCTTTTTCCTTAGGGAAATCTGAAAAAAGCACATCCAGATAGCGTTGTGCACTGTATTCGATGGTGAACTCGAGCACGGCCTGCCGCAAAAACCCGCTAGGTAACGGGTTTTTCAAGACATCCGACATCGCGTCGGCCAGGGCTTCATAGTCACCCACAGGCACCAACGGCCCGTATTTCCCGTTTGCCAGCGTCTCTCGCGGGCCATAGGGACAATCCGTGGACACCGAGGGAATACCCAGGGCCAGTGCTTCAACCAAAACGTTGCCGGAGCCTTCCCAAGCGGATGACATGACAAATAGAGAAGCTCTTTTCATATAGGCAAACGGATTGGCGCGATACCCGGAAAGCGATACCACCCCTTCAAGGCCAAGCTCAACAATCAGACGCTGCAACTCCGGCTGCAATGGCCCTTCGCCGAGAATCATCAATCTGCAATTTTTATCCTGCCGCACCCGACTGAACGCTCTGATCAAGGTGGGAAAATCCTTCTCCGGGGTCAGTCGGCCAGCGCCAAGAATGACCGGCACGTCTTCGTTAAACCAAGGGTGATCGACTGGCGCTTCTGACTGCTTGGCCAATTCGGGCGTAATTACGGGGTTACGTATAGCAATCACGCGATCACGCGGCATTCCTGTAATTGCCAGCGTGTCCTCGACAACGCCTTCCGAAACACAAACAATCTTGTCAAGACAAGGGAAGAGCCAGCGCATGGGCGCGGTTCTGAGCCATCGCTGTAGAGCAGGCTTGCTCGCAAGGAAGCCTGTCATGTTCATGTGGAGCTGCCCCACCAGCCGGGTATCAACGCGGGCCAGCCAATGCGCTATTACCGCAGCTCTCACGGCACGGTCTTTGGCTACCATCAGCACATCTGGATACTGACTTCGCAGATAACGGATCAACGCGGGTATGGCCATTTGCGAATGCTTGACCTTGAGATCAATGAGCCGAACATTTGGCCAGGGAATCTCGGGAAGCTGTCCTTTTTTGGCAATCACCGCCAACAAGTCAACTTCGACATCATGCGTCGACAGCCCCTGCAGAAGGTTAAGGGTGACACGCTCTACCCCACCTGTCCCTGAGAAGGATACAAAGATCGCCAGTCGCCTAGGTTTCAGACTCATCTCACTAATGCCTCTAGAAAATAGCGAATACGGAAGGGCGTGACTCGAACAACAGAGTACCAGCCAGCGGACGCTTCACTACCCCACTTTCCCCAAAAGCCAATCCAGTGCCCGATCGGGTAGCACCCTTTTGAGACAGCCAAACAGGTAGGTGGGAAAGGTCACGTAATAACGGGCTCTCGGACGTCTCGCCTCCAGCGCATGGATGAGTTTGGCGACGACCGCCTCAGGGTCCAGCGTGAAAGGTACCGCAGCCCCCTCCTTCTGTAATCGCACCTCCATCAGCCGATAGGTCTCACGGTGAGGGCTATCTTCAGCACTTATATGCTTCCGGTACATGGCATAGGCATTGTCACGGAATCGGCTCAGAATCGGACCCGGCTCGATAATCGAAATATGAATGCCTGTCCCGCGCAGCTCCAGCCGCAGCGTGTCCGAGAGCCCTTCGAGGGCAAACTTGCTGGCATTATAGGCACCCCGATAGCGCATGGCGGCGAAGCCGAGAACCGAACTGTTCTGAATAATGCGGCCATAGCCCTGGCGGCGCATGACCGGAATCACCAGATTCGTCAGCTCGTGCGTGCCAAATAAATTCGTCTCGAACTGCTCACGCAGTACCTCACGTCTCAGATCCTCGACCGCCCCCGGCTGCCCGTAGGCTCCATTATTAAAGAGGCCATACAGCACGCCGCCCGTGGTCTCCAGCACCCGCTTTACGGCCAGCTGAATTGAGGCAGGATCCGCCAGATCCAGAAGAAACGCTTCAAATCCCTCGCCTGCAAGCCGAGATACATCCACCGGTTTTCGAGCCGTGGTCAAGACACGGTAACCGCGCGCTCTCAGTGTCCGCGCAGCGCAGAGCCCGATACCCGAAGAGCAGCCAGTAATCAGAATAGTTTTCGACGACGGTTCCGACATAGCTAAAACAGCTCCTCCACCCGACCATCGACCGCCGGCTTGCTTTGCCTGCTTTGAGAAGATTTATCAGCACCGCCACAACCAGACACTCGGTCCGGCGAGGAACCCTTGATGAAGGGCATGGGAATTGCGCCTAAGCAACCTGAATCGGAACGGCCACCCCGCTGCGCATCGACCCAGATCAGATCGACATTTTCGGGCTGATCCAACTCTAATGGTTCGCGGCTGACCTTTTTCATGGCCGACGCCCAAATCCTGAGCGCGCCTTCCGCCCCTGTCAGTCCGGCTGACTGATTATCATCCCGCCCCATCCAGACGACACCGAGATAATCCCCGGTAAAGCCGGCAAACCAGCTATCACGCAAATCATTGGTGGTCCCTGTTTTACCAGCAGGTTCGAGGCTGGCTGGCATCAGACTCAGTGCCGGCTTGCCAGTGCCTCTGCGCATCACTTCCTTGAGCAGCGTGTTGAGTATGTACACCGATGAGGCGTCAATGGATTGTCGGACATCAAGCCCAAAGCGCTGCAGCGTCTTGCCCTCGGGAGACACGACAGCCTGAATGGCACGCAAAGGTGTCACAAAGCCATCGCTAGCAAACGTCTGATACATCTGGGCCACTTCAATGGGCGAGAGCGCTGCCGTACCCAGCAACAGCGAGGGAACCATCTCCACGGGCCGATCTACACCGAGACGCCGCAACGTTTGCGCGGTATGCACAATTCCGACATCCATTCCTAAGCGCACCGTCGCGAGATTGTAGGAATGCACCAAGGCCTTGAATAACGGGACGGCCCCATGTTCGCGCCCGTCAAAATTCTTGGGAGCCCAGATATTACCCGCACTTTTGACTTGTATCGCCGTATCCTGAAGCAGGGTTGATGCCGTGTATTGGTCGGGGCTTTCGAGGGCAGTCAAATAAACCACCGGTTTGTACAACGACCCGATCTGCCGATAAGCGTCCAGAGCGCGGTTGAAACCGGAAGATTCAGGATCGCGCCCACCCGACAGCGCGGCTATTTCGCCGGTACTCCGTCGAGTCAGGATGGCGGCACTTTCGAGCGGGGATTTTTTCTTGTGATTGTCGAGACTATCGAGATGCGTCGCCACCGCAGCCTGCAACTGTCTCTGCACGTTTACATCAAGTGTCGTGAAAATCTTCAGTCCCTCGGACGTTAGATCCTCCGCCCGGTATTCCTTCTGCAGCTGACGTCGGACCAGATCCATGAAAGCCGGATAACGGGTAATCGACTGATGCGGATCGGCAACCACGTCGAGCGGGTGTGACTTAGCCTCCTCGGCCACAGCCGCTTCGATAAAACCCTGATCAACCATCTCATCGAGAATCAGATCCCGGCGCTTCAACACCCTATCCGGCGTCCTGTAGGGGTCGTAATAGGAGGGACCGCGCACCAGCGAAACGAGTAACGCAATATGATGGAGCCTCAGCTCCTCGATGGAACGACCGAAGTAATATTGGCTGGCCAGACCAAAACCGTGAACGGCCCGGGAACCATCCTGACCGAGATAAATTTCGTTGAGATAGGCCTCCAGAATCTCTTCCTTTGAGTAGCGGGCATCCAGGATGATCGCCATTACGATCTCATTGATTTTGCGCCACCAGGTCCGTTCGGAAGACAGGTAGAAATTCTTGACCAGCTGCTGCGTCAGGGTACTACCGCCCTGGACAATTCCACCTGCGCGCACATTCACAAAGATCGCACGCAGGATGCCGCGCAGGGAAACGCCATGATGGCCATAAAAATCATGGTCCTCACTGGCAAATAGAGCGTTGAGAAGTTCATCAGGAGCCTGATCCAGCTTGATCAACGCACGATCTTCCCGCCGGGCTGGGTAGAAACTGCCGATTTGCGGTGGCTCCATCCGCAACAAAGGCACCGATTTGCCAGTGGCCATATCTTCAAGCAGGATGACCTCGCTCTCGGTGAACTGCGCTCGCAATTCGCGGGCAGATTCCGGCTTGTCTGGAAACTGAAAATCCCGGGTCTTGAAGACAATTTCATCACCCAGCCGGATATAACTGCCCTGGGTCGAGAGTTGGGCATCCTTGCGGTATTTAAGCTGAATCAGCAGCCACTCGAAGCCACCGGCATCATACGGCGAACCGACAAATATCTCGGCAGAGCCGGCATAGACACGGGCCGGCAACGCCCACCGCTTGCCCTCGAACTGCTCGCGCACCAAACGATCCTGATACCCCACATAGGCCACTACTGCGGCCAGCACGAAAGGAGTCAGGTAAAGAAAGAATCGAACAATCGACGAAA
This sequence comes from Methylococcaceae bacterium, assembly GCA_005792805.1. Taxonomy (GTDB): domain Bacteria; phylum Pseudomonadota; class Gammaproteobacteria; order Methylococcales; family Methylococcaceae; genus UBA6136. Next base: position 15,193 of record SXQV01000096.1, read on the forward strand.
AAAAGGATCGGGGCTTTTTCTGCTCGCGACGAGCAAGCCGCCGACCCCGCCCTGATTTATCGGCTCTCACTGGCTGGGATCCCGGGAATTATCCGCTGCAATGGGCATTCCACTAACCCAGAGCCACTAACGAGGGCGTTGGGCGCAAAGGCAAAAAATCAGACCATAGTGCGAAATCGATGGTCATGGATACTAGCGATTGATCAGATTCAGAAATTCTGATCGGGTGCTGATTTGTTTGCGGAACAATCCCAGCATTGAAGAAGTGGTCATGACTGAATTCTGTTTTTCCACACCGCGCATCATCATGCACAAGTGTTTGGCCTCAATAACGACAGCCACACCGGCTGGATCGATGGCCGTCTGCAGAGCCGTCGCAATCTGGTTGGTCAACCGCTCCTGAATTTGCAGTCGACGGGCATACATATCCACGATACGTGCGACCTTGGACAAACCAATCACCTTGCCCTTGGGCAGATAGGCAACGTGACACTTACCGATAAAAGGCAGCAAGTGGTGCTCACAAAGCGAATACAACTCGATATCTTTGACGATCACCATGTCCTCGGTGTCGGCCTCAAAGATCGCATTATTGAGCACATCATCAAGGCTGCGGGTATAGCCATTATTGATAAACCGGAACGCCGCCGCCGCACGCTTAGGGGTATCCACCAAACCCTCTCGCGTAACGTCTTCCCCAATTTCCTGAATGAGCCGGGAAAAAAGTTCTTCCATCTTGTTTTGCATGTTTTGTCACCGAATTTCGCAATGGGCTAAGTATACCCCGGCCACGTCACCGGCTGGTTAGTCCGAAACCAACCAGTCTTGATCGAGAATATCCAGAAGTTCTGCCACACCGGCACCTCGCCGGGTGGCAGCCTCACCGAGACGCCGCCGCCAGATACGCCCGCCGGGTTGACCGTGATACAAGCCAAGCAGATGCCGACTTATGGAGTGCAGGCGCACGCCGCGATCAAGCTCCTGCTGAATATAAGGCAGCATGGACTCAACGATGGCCCGGCGGGGAGGGGCAGAATCAGCCGCGCCGAACAGTCGCCGGTCGGCATCAGCCAGAAGATAAGGGTTATGGTAGGCCGCGCGACCGATCATGACCCCATCGAAGGTCTGCAGGTGCGTCTCTGCCTCGTCAAGAGATTGAATCCCGCCATTCAGAATGATCTCCAACTGAGGAAAGTCACGCCTGATTTGGGCCGCCATGTCATATCGCAGCGGCGGCACCTCGCGATTCTTCTTGGGCGAAAGCCCACTGAGCCAGGCCTTGCGCGCATGAATGATGAAGGTTTCGCACCCCGCCCCAGCGACCGTAGCAACGAAATGAACAAGTTCCTCATAAGAATCCCGGTCATCGATTCCGATTCGGGTTTTTACCGTCACAGGAATTTTTACTGCCTGAGCCATGGCAGCTACACACTCTGCCACCAATTCCGGCTCAGCCATCAGGCAGGCTCCGAAGCGCCCTCGCTGAACACGATCACTCGGGCAGCCCACGTTCAGGTTGACCTCGTCATAGCCCCAGCCTTCCGCAATTCGGGCGCACGCCGCCAATTCAGCCGGATCGCTACCACCCAACTGAAGCGCCAGCGGATTTTCCGCCAGACTGAACCCCAGAAGTCGCTCCTGATCACCATGCAGAACAGCTCCCGTGGTGACCATTTCGGTGTAGAGCAACGACTGGCGAGAGATCAGTCGCAGAAAAAAACGGCAGTGCCGATCAGTCCAGTCGAGCATGGGTGCGACCGAGAGTGTTCGTCTCACCGGACTGTTGGAAGCTAGCGCGGGATCAGACAAGAGTGATGGCTAGATAGCAGGTTGGTACAGCACATGGAAGCATCACCCAAACCAGTGGCCCAGGTGCCGACCCTAACGACGGCGTGCTAACAGGGCTGGTTTGGAAACCCGGGAGGGCAGGAGGGCAGACTGGCGGCGCAATTCAATCCAGTAACGCCCCGCCAAAACCGCCCCACCCGCGATCAATCCGGTCAGGCAGAGGTAGAGCAGGATTCGCAGCCGGGATACCTCATTGAGCATCTCGCCATGGGCAATGGCCCCTCCGGCGGACTGAGCCAGCGATTGATAACGGGGGTGCTCGCGTACAGCCTCGTCAACTCCGATCGACCCCACCGCGCTGGAATAGTTTTCGAGCGCCTTGAGATCACTCTGGAGCGTCTCGAACAATCGTAAATCCTCTGTACTGACCTTACCCATCGAGATATCGCGCTCAAGCGACTTGAGTCGGATTTCGACCGAGTCGGCCAGCAATCCATGCAAGCGATTGCGGAGAATATCCATCTGCTGTCCCATGGCATTGAGCCGCTCACCACCAGTGGTCCCGGCAGCCAACCTTGACTCCAGGTCAGCCAGCTGGGTATGCAGCTGATAAAAAAGGGCCAGGATGACAACAAAGATCAGGAAAGCGAACCGTGCCGTGCGGCGCCGGGATGCAGGAACAGGCGGCAAGCTCCTCCCTGACAGCTGTCGCCGTCGGGACTGTCTGACCGATTCCTGCTCGCCGTGTCGTGTAGCTGGCATACCATTTAGGCGGTTCACACCGAATGCAAACCGCAGCGCCCTCAGTAAAGGTGATTTCGCGGGCTGCAAACTATCGCAGAATGGCTAAGCAGGGTCAATTGAAGCACGCGCGGCTTCCATAATGGATTTCATGTCGCGAACAGCGCGATCCAGACCTGAGAATAGCGCTCGGGCAATGATGGCGTGACCGATATTCAGCTCCCGGAACTCTGGAATGCGGCATATCTCAGCAACGTTATGGTAATGCAGACCATGTCCGGCATTGACGATCAACCCCAGTCCTGCTGCCCGTTGAGCCGCAGACTTGAGACGATCCAGTTCTCGCCGCTGCTCTCCTGCGGTAGGCGCGTCCGCATAGTGGCCGGTATGCAATTCGACGACCGGTGCCCCAGCTCGAGCGGCCGCCTCAATTTGTGGTGTTTCAGCATCGATAAAGAGCGACACCTCGACCCCCGCCCCGCCCAGCGCCCGGCAAGCCGCCTGTATTCGTTGGAAATTTCCCACCACATCCAGACCACCTTCGGTGGTGAGTTCCTCGCGCTTTTCTGGTACCAGACAACAGGCACCAGGCTGCACGTCAAGGGCAATACCCACCATCTCGTCCGTGACCGCCATTTCCAGATTCAGCCGGGTTTGCAGCAAGCGGCCCAGCAACTGGATATCTCCATCCTGTATATGCCGCCTATCCTCGCGAAGGTGGGCGGTAATACCATCCGCTCCGGCCTGTTCGGCCAGAAGAGCGGCGTGGATAACCTCCGGAAAGCGGGTGCCACGCGCCTGCCTTACAGTGGCAATGTGGTCAATGTTAAGACCTAACAGGATGGGTGGCTTGGCATTCATTCTGGGATTAACTCACCATGGACTTGAACAATTCGCGGCTCTTTAGTGGGCGACCGTTGAGATAGTACTTGAGAACACTCCGCATAAGACGTTTGGCCTCAAGCAGCTGGGCCTCATCGATAAATTGCTGCCGCTGCAATGCCAACAAAGTCGCCCCCTGCATCGCACCATGGATCCCTTCCCGCGCCGGCACGGCACCTTCCTCAAGCCGATAGACATAAAACTGATTCGCAGCAATGGGACGCCCCTCAGCATCCTCGTCCAACTTCAGTCCATAGCCGATTTCTTCCAATAAGGACACTTCATAATTTCTCAGCGTTGGCTGAAGGTCGACACCGCGCTCCAGTGTCTGCAGCGTTTCTAAACATAGCCGGAAGACACCGGGATGCGGATCCTGAAGGGCCAATAGCCTCAGCAGGAGCTCACATATGTAAAAGCCGCAAAACAGGGCAGGGCCTTCGAGACATACGGACTGGCCGGATGTCTCGGCAACGGTAAGTACTGGCAATTCGCCCCGCCCTGTCCAGGAGAGGCGAACACATGAGAAAGGTCGCAAAATTCGCGACAGCGGATGCTTGCCGCGACGCGCCCCCTTGCAAAGCAGCCGGACCCGCCCATGATGCTCAGTCAACGCATCGACAAAAAGACTCGTTTCCCGGTAAGGCTGACAATGAAGAATGATCGCTTCATCCAGAGCGGGGGGATGCCGGCTCTCCGCCATGCAGGCGTCGCTTAATCCGCGTAGCCGAGGCTCCGCAAGGCTCGCTCATCGTCCGACCAGCCCTCCTTCACCTTGACCCACAACTGGAGGAATACCTTACCCTCCAGCATGCGTTCAAGGTCATGCCGGGCTCGCTCACCGACTTTTTTCAGAACCTCGCCTTTTTTGCCAATGACAATGGCTTTTTGCCCCGTACGTTCGACCAGAATTAACGCACGAATGCGGGTCAGTTCGCTTTCCTGCTTGAACTCCTCAATTTCAACGGTCACGGCATGAGGAACCTCCTGCCCCAGAGATCGGATCAATTTCTCCCGAATAATCTCGGCCGCCATGAAGCGCATGGAGCGGTCAGTGATTTGATCTTCCGGAAAAATCAATTCACCCTCAGGCAAGAGCTCCATGATCGTTCGATCCAACACGTCAAGATTGGAGCCCCTCAGTGCGGAAAGCGGGATCATCGCGGCAAAATCGTGGTTTTCCGAAGCGTCCTGCAAAAAGGGCAGCAACTGGTCCTTATCCTCGATACGGTCGATCTTATTGATGACCAGGATGACGGGCACACCCGCTGTCTGGATGCGCTGCAAAACTAGCTCGTCCTCGGGTAGCCAGGCCGGGCGATCAATCAGCCACACCACCACGTCAACATCGCCCAAAGCTGAACCCGCCGCCTTGTTGAGGTATCGATTCATGGCACGTTTTTCGCCGGCGTGGATACCCGGTGTATCGACAAATACCGCCTGACCTTCCTCCGTCGTCTTGATTCCGTGTATCCGATGGCGCGTCGTTTGCGGACGACGCGAGGTGATACTGATTTTTTGGCCTACGAGATGATTGAGTAAGGTGGACTTACCCACATTGGGCCGACCCACGAGCGCAACAAAGCCTGATTTCATGCTTTCAACCCAAATTCTTCGGTGAGTTTGGCGAGCATTTTTTCCGCAGATTCTTGCTCGGCCCGTTTACGGGAGGATCCCCTGCCTTCACAGGTTTCTTCGGTCAGAGACACACGACATTCCACAACAAAACTTTGATCATGGGGTTGGCCAACAACCGACTTCAGCGAATAAGCCAGGAGATCAAGTCCTCTAGCCTGCATGGACTCCTGTAGCCGGGTTTTGGGGTCTTTCTTCCAGTCCCGCATGGAGAGCCCTTCGATCTGGTCTGCAAACAATTCAAGGATCCAGATACGGCAGGCGTCCATGCCCTGATCGATCAGCAATGCGCCAATCAGCGCCTCCATTGCATCGGAGAGAATTGAATCGCGGCGGTAGCCGCCACTTTTTAGCTCCCCCGAACCGAGAATAAGGTAATCACCCAGATTGAGCTTACGCGCAATGTTGGCTAGAGCCGTCTGGTTGACCAGCGTGGCGCGCAAGCGGCTCAGGACGCCCTCATCCGCCTCGGTGAATTTCTGGTAAAGGCGCTCGGCTATAACGAATCCAAGCACAGAATCCCCCAGGAATTCCAGGCGCTCGTTGTTATCCGCATTGGCACTCCGATGGGTCAGCGCACGCTTGACGAGTATCGGCTGCTTAAATTTCAGACCCAGTTTCCTGGCGAGTTTTTCCGGCTCCTGAATCAACGCTCAGCCGCCTCTATCGCCTCATCGAAATGGATCACCAAGTCTATGTTACGGAAAAACGGCTGGGTGACGTCATAAGCTACCCGCACCCTGGTGTTACGGCCTTCTCGCGTAATCGTCACATCCCGTGAGTTAACGTCGCCCACCGAATCCACATCCCAATGTTTTTGCAGAGAACTGATGATGTCGTCTCGAGAGCGTGAAGTCCATTCCGGCTGTACTTTTAACGCTTCGAGTGAAGACTTGACCTTGTAATGATTCAGGTAGGCCGGCAGCAAACGCAGTGCCAAAGTACCCAACACAATCGTAATGGCAACCACCACCAGAAAGGACAGCAAAGTCATGCCATGCTGGGGTGCCCTGCCCGGTCGAAATCCACCCATTACAGACGGTGATTCTGGGTGGAGGGTACTCACTCCAGTACCGTGCCAATACGATTGAAGGAAATGCCGGGCTTGCCGGAGTCCCAGCTCATCCAGATAAAAAAGGCGCGGCCAACCAGATTGGCTTCAGGCACCGCCCCCCAGAAACGACTATCGTTGCTGTTGTCCCGGTTATCACCCATGACAAAGTACTGGCCTGAGGGGACAACGAACTCACCTTCACGGGCAGAGGTGTCGCTCTTCCTGACCAGGATGTCGTGGGTAACATGGCCTAACTCTTCACTGAACAGCGACTCCCCTTCCATGCCGGCAGCCTGGCTCCCTCCGATATATTCACCGAGAGCGGTTTGCTTGACGGGCGCGCCATTCACGAAAACCTGCTTGTTGTAGTAGCCGATGCGGTCACCGGGCAACCCGACCACACGCTTGATGTAATCCACCGTGGGATCTTTAGGGAAACGAAAAACCACGATGTCGCCGCGCTGGGGAGAACCCTTTTCGATGATTTTCGTATTGAGGACAGGCAAACGAACACCATAGGTGAATTTATTGACGAGGATAAAGTCGCCAACCAGCAGGGTAGGCATCATGGAGCCCGAAGGGATCCGGAAGGGCTCGAAAAGAAAGGAGCGCAGCAACAGGACAACCAGAACGACGGGAAAGAACGATCTCGCGTACTCGACAATGATCGGCTCGGGAGCCGAGGCATCAATGATCTTGTTGCGCTGCAACAAGATATACACGCCCCAGACAATTCCTGTAACGAAAGTTGCGAGAACCAGAAAAAACGAAAAATCGTAGTCCATTAATTAATCCTTGTTGACGCGGAGTACGGCAAGAAATGCCTCTTGGGGGATGTCGATCTTGCCCACTTGCTTCATGCGTTTTTTACCGGCTTTCTGCTTTTCGAGCAGCTTTTTCTTGCGGGTGATATCCCCACCGTAACATTTGGCCAGGACATTCTTGCGCATGGCCTTGACCGAAGAACGGGCAATGATTTTGGAACCAATCGCCGCCTGAATCGCCACTTCGTACATCTGACGCGGAATCAACTCCTTCATTTTCTCAACCAGATCGCGCCCACGGGTTTGACTAATATCCCGGTGCACAATCAGGGAAAGGGCATCAACGCGCTCGGCATTGATAAGAATATCGAGTTTGATCAGCGGTGCCGCCTGGAATCGCAGAAACTCATAATCAAAGGAGGCAAAGCCGCGACTGACGGACTTCAGCCGGTCAAAGAAATCCAGCACCACCTCACTCAGCGGCAACTCGAAACTAACCGCCACCTGGCCACCGGTGTACTGCATGCGGCGCTGCACACCGCGCTTTTCGATGCAGAGAGTGATCACATTACCCAGGTAATCCTGCGGTACGAGAATGTTGGCCTCGATAATCGGCTCACGAATTTCAACAATTTCGTTGGGTGGCGGTAATTTGGAAGGGTTATCGATCTCGATGATGGACTCATCGGTTTTCAGAATCTCGTACACAACGGTCGGAGCCGTGGTGATGAGATCGAGATCGTACTCCCGCTCAAGGCGGGGCCGTAGCCGCCCTGACGCGTGTCGGTGTTC
>SXQV01000097.1 GCA_005792805.1 Methylococcaceae bacterium
ACTCGCCATCCTGATAGAGAAACTCGAAAGTGCCCGCGCCAACATAGCCAATTTCCTTGCACGCCTTGACGCAGCGTGCGCCCATTTCATTGCGCCGCTCTTCGCTGATGCCGGGGGCTGGCGCTTCCTCAACCACCTTCTGATGACGGCGCTGGGTAGAACAGTCACGTTCACCCAGATGAACGCAGTTGCCATGGGTATCGGCGATCACCTGGAATTCGACGTGGCGCGGGTCCTCCAGAAATTTCTCCATATAGACCATATCGTTACCGAAAGCGGCACCCGCCTCGCCCTTGGTCAGGATAATGGCATTCAGCAGGTTGGCCTCGGTATGGACGACACGCATGCCGCGGCCGCCACCGCCACCCGCTGCCTTGATAATGATCGGGAAACCGATGCGGCGGGCAATCTTCAGCGTCTCTTCGGGATCATCACCCAGTGGACCATCCGAGCCCGGCAGACAGGGAATCCCGGCCTTTTTCATGGCCTCGATAGCGGCCACCTTGTCGCCCATCACCCGGATGGTTTCGGGCTTTGGGCCGATAAAAACGAAACCGCTCTGAATCACTTTTTCAGCAAAATCGGCGTTTTCCGACAGAAACCCATAACCGGGATGGATAGCCTCGGCATCGGTCACTTCGGCGGCGCTGATGATGGCGGGCACGTTGAGGTAGCTTTCGCGGGAAGCGGCGGGGCCAATGCAGACCGACTCGTCGGCGAGGCGGACGTGTTTGAGGTCGCGGTCGGCCTCGGAATGCACGGCGACGGCCTTGATGCCGAGTTCCCGGCAGGCCCGAAGGATGCGCAGGGCGATTTCGCCCCGATTGGCAATCAGAATTTTACCGATCATGGTGTGAACTCAGGTGTCCGGTCATGGTGTGGCGAGGAATCGATAGGACTCATTCAATGACGAACAGCGGCTGGTTGTATTCGACCGGCTGCGCATTTTCGACCAGCACCTTAGTGATCCTGCCGGCCTTGTCCGCCTCGATCTGGTTGAGACTTTTCATCGCTTCGATGATGCACAGGGTATCGCCGACTTCGACGCGCTGTCCCAGCTCTGCAAAAATCTTTGCCCCCGGTGTGGGTGAGCGGTAGAACGTGCCGACCATCGGTGAGCGCACGATATGCCCCGTGAGCGGATCGGCTTCCCCTTTTTTGACCGGGGTGTCCCCTGCGGCTCCGGCAATCACGGGCTGGGGTGCCAGGGCCATTGGGGCCGCAACCATTTGCGGCACCTGCACGACCTGGGTGTGGCGGCTGATCCGCACCGACTCCTCGCCCTCATGAATTTCAATCTCGGTGACATCGGACTCGCCGATCATGTCGATCAATTTTTTTATTTTGCGGATATCCATCGTTTTATTGACCCTGGTGTGAAGTGGTGGCCTCTATCGCGGCCATCAGGGCAAGTTCGTAGCCCATCGGGCCCAAGCCGCAAATGACGCCTTTGGCGATATCGGAAAGGTAGGAATGCTTACGGAACGGCTCCCGCGCATGGACATTCGAAAGATGGACCTCGATAAACGGTATCCGGGTCGCCAGCAAGGCATCCCGCAGGCCAATGCTGGTGTGGGTATAGGCGGCGGGATTGATCAGGATGAAATCCACGGCCTCGCGATAAGCGGCGTGAATGCGATCAATCAACGCACCCTCCGCGTTGCTTTGGAAACAAGCCAGCGCATGCCCCGTTTTATCAGCCAATTCCATCAGGTGCGCATCGATTTCAGCCAGGGTCCGATTACCGTAAACCCCGGGTTCGCGAACGCCCAGCAGATTCAGATTCGGACCGTTGAGGACGAGAATGCTGGCCATGAAAGGGAAAACGCTCCGAAATGCAGAAATGCGCGAGCATTTTGCCCAAACGTCGCCATATTGTCCACGAAATGCCCGCTTTCTTGGCGAAACGTCATCAGCCGTTCAAGGTGCCGCCAGGAGCGGCTTCAGCTTTTCCAGCAGCTGCTCACGACGAAACACGCCGGTGTGGGTCTCCACCTTCCGCCCATCGCGATCAAACACCACGGAAAACGGCAAGGCCGACAACTCGTTACCCAGGCTGTCAGCCCAGTCAGGCACGGCGGCATCCCCCACCAGAACGGGATAATTGACGGGATGTTTTTCGAGATAGCCCCGAACCAGAGCGGGATCGTCGATGGCGACGCCGACAAATTGCAGGCCCCGATCACCCAGTTCCTTCTGGAGAGCCACAAACTCCGGCATCTCCTCTCGGCAAGGGGGGCACCAGGTGGCCCAGAAATTCAGCACCAATACCTTGCCCTGCCATTCGGCCAGCCGGTGGGAGCCGCCGTCAAGGTCCACCAAGGCCGGCTCAGGCAGCGCCGGAGGGGGGGGCGGCGTCGATACCCAGCGATACGCCATGAAGCCCGCCAGCATCGCGATCAGGGCAATCGCGGTATAGCCTGTTGATCTGGTCACGGATGCCGGGCCTGCTTGATGTGGTCCAGAAACGCATCAGCCTCCATGTACCCGATCACCCGTGATGCCTTGCGTTCGTGGCCATCCTCACCGAAGAACAGGGTCGCGGGCGGGCCGATCAGACCAAAATACTTCATGAGCTCGGCATGTTGCTCCGTGTTCTCTGTCACATCTGCCTTGAGCAAAACCATTGATCCCAGCGCCTGGATGACTCGCGGATCCTTGAAGGTGTAATGCTCCATTTCCTTGCAGGAGACGCACCAGTCGGCATAAAAATCGAGCATCACCGGCTGCCCGCTGGCCGAGGCATCGGCGACCGCCTTCTCCATCTCAAGAACCGAATGCACCGGACGAAACTTCAACCCTTCCTGCGCCACAGCGGTGCCTCCCGCATGCGTCACGCCCGCAATGCCCTTGAGCGGCTGCAGAGGGTTGGTGCTGTTGGAGGCCACGCCAATCAGCAACAGGATGCCGTAAGCCAGCATCGCAATGCCGACACCCTTCCACAGCTTGCGCCAACCGGAGGCGGGTGCCGGCAACGCATCCAGCGCCCCCAGGTAAATGGCCGGAACAATGAGCAGCAGCGCCCACAGCAGCAGGGTGACCGCTGAGGGCAGGATACGATCCAGCAACCAGACAGCAATAGCCAGAAGTCCCACACCGAACACCGCCTTGACGGCATTCATCCAGGTACCGGCACGCGGCAGCAGCTTCCCGGCAGATGCGCCGATCACCAGCAGGGGGATGCCCATCCCCAAACCCAGCGAGAACAGCGCCAGCCCCCCCAACAGCGCATCGCCGGTCTGGCCGATGTAAATCAGTGCTCCCGCCAGCGGGGCGGCAACACAAGGCCCGACAATCAGCGCTGATAAAGCCCCCATCACTGCCGCTCCGGCCAGCGTGCCCCCGTGCTGCTGGTTGCTGATTCTGGCAAGACTGGATTGCAGAAAACCGGGCAACTGCAATGAGAAAAGACCAAACATGGACAGCGCCAGCACCACGAACACCGCACTGAAAGCGATGATTACCCTGGGCTCCTGAAACAGTGCCTGGAGGTTGCTGCCAAACAGTCCGGCCAGTACACCAAACCCCGTGTACGCCAGTGCGGAAGCGAGAACGTAACTCAGCGACAGCATGAAGGCCCGACCGGTGGTGATCTTGTGTCCATGACCGACGATGATGCCGGAGAGAATCGGTATCATCGGGAAGATGCAGGGCGTGAACGCCAGCAACAGCCCCATCCCTAAAAAGCTGGCGGCGGTCAGCCAGATCGAATCCTTCTTGAGCGAGTCGACAATGGCGCACTGTTCCGACAAACCCTCCGTTTCCACAAAACCTGCCGGTGGCCCCGCTTCGCACTCGCCCGCCACCGTCGCAGGTGGCCGAACGGCGGCACCGATGACACCGCCAGCGGGCAATTCAAGCACCCGCGTCTTTTCCATGGGCGGATAGCAAACGCCCCGATCAGCACATCCCTGGAATGTGGCACGCAGTTCCAGGCGAGCCGGCTCCAGATGGCCTCTATGCAAGGGTAGGGCGAAACCAGCCTCCTTGTGGAAGACTTCCACCGAGCCGAATTCGGGATCCTGTTTGGGCTCCCCGTGAGGGATCTCATGCCGGCCCAACTGAATCCCAGACCCATCATTCAGGGCGAAGGTGAATTTCTCCCGATAGAGGTAATAGCCATCGGCGATCTGCCAGCTGACCCATAGGGTGTTGGCATCCTTGACCTCGGCATAGAAGCGGAATGCCTCATCGGGAGGGAGAAGATCACCCTGGCCTCCGGGCTTGATCCCCAGGGATTTGAGCATGTCCTTCAGCGCGGATCCGCTATCGTTGACCGCCACTTGCACCGCTGCGACGGGCCAGGCCAGAGCCACGGCCTGTTTTTTCGGCGAATAACACACGCCAGCATCCGCACAACCCTGCGAGGAGACGTCGATCAACACCTCTGACGAGCCTGCGGTTTGGCGTATCAGGGGCACCCGAATTTCCAGGTGGCCGCGATAAACCTCCATCACGCCCATTGCCGCATCATGTTTGGTTTCGCCCGGCGGGAAGATCGGCAAGCCCAAACCCACGCCGGGTGTCCGGGAGACAAACTTCAAGCGCTTTTGATAGAGATGGTAGCCATCCGCAATATCCCAGTTGAACACCGCCTCATCCCTGTCTACCCGATAGGAGAAGCGAAATGCCTCATCGTTCGGCAACAGCTCGTTACTGGTAATCGCGAAAGCCGGGGGCAGGCTGAACAGCACACACAGGCCGAAGACTACCGCCCATCGCTTGAGCGTGACGGCAAATACGATTGAATTCATGAACGATGACCTACCCATGCACTGATCCACTCAAAATAGTCCTTACTCCCCCGCTCAACCGGGATGGCGATAATTTCCGGCACCGCATAGGGGTGCCGCTGCTTGATGAACGCCTCAAGCTCGGCAAATTTGGCCGCCTCGGTCTTGATGAGCAAAAGCAGTTCCCCGGCCTCCTGGACCTGCCCTTCCCAGCCATAAATCGACGTCACACCCGGCAGTAGATTGACACAGGCGGCGCGCCGGTTCTCAACCAGCGCAAGGGCGAGTTCACGGGCCGTTTCCGCATCCGGGCAAGTACATAACACTAGACAGTAATCGGCTGACATGGCACAAAGCCCGTTCAATCAAAGTCCCGGGATTCTAAACCTGTGAGAGCCACATGAACATTAGCCGACCCCTTTTACTGCTACTCGGTGCCCTGCCCTTCATCGAAATTCTGATACTGATCCGGGTCATCGGGATGGTGGGCTTTATGGCCGCCCTGGGGCTATTGCTGCTTGCGGGAGCCATTGGCGTGACCATCATTCGCGAGCAAGGCCTGTCGGCATTGATCCGCTCCCAGCAGGCGCTGGCGCGGGGCGAGCTACCGGCGCGTGAAATCGCCAATAGCGGCATCACCGTGCTGGGCGGCGTACTGCTGGTAATTCCCGGCTTCCTCAGCGACCTTTTGGCCCTGCCCTGCCTGATTCCACCCATACGCACCCATCTTGCCGAACGCCTCATCAGCCGCCGCTTCATCACACCAACGCCCCAAACCCGTTCTGCCGGGGACTCGGTGATCGAAGGCGAATTCCGCCGGGAAGACTGACGCCCAAGCCCACTCATCCCCCTGTATTTCATAAGGTTATGGAACGGTCAGGTATAAACCCTGCACTTTGACTTGGCCGCCCGCTTCGGACATCCTCTGCGCTCCCTTCAACCCTCCAAAGGTGAAATCCATGACAATCAAAGTTGGCGAAACGCTTCCGGAAGGTAGCCTGATCGAGTGCGTCGAGTTCGACCCGGCGAATGGCTGCCCCATCAACCCGCAAACCCTCAACGTTTCCGATTTAATCCAGAACAAGAAAATTGTCATTTTTGGTCTGCCCGGTGCCTTCACCCCGACCTGTTCGCTGAAACATCTGCCAGGCTATGTTGAGCAGATTGACGCCCTCAAGGCCAAGGGGGTAGACGAAGTCTGGTGCGTGTCCGTCAACGATCATTTCGTGATGGCCGCCTGGGGCCGTGAGCAAAAGACTGGCGGCAAGGTGCGCATGATGGCTGATGGCAGCGCGGAGTTCGTGAAAAAGCTGGGGCTTGATCGCGACCTCACGCCCAATGGCATGGGTATCCGCTCTCAACGTTTTGCCATGATCGTCGGCAACGGCGTGGTCAAGTACCTCGGCGTCGAAGGCTCCGGCAAGTTCGAAGTTTCCAACGTCGAAGCCGTACTGGCACAGCTTTGACGAAGCCGAACTCAAGTGGTGGCCGGGATGATCATCAAGGGATTGAATCCGAACCGTTGATCGCCCTGCTCATTGAGCAGCACATCCATAGCCAGTGTGGCGAGGTCGTCGGCCAGAGGGTCGGCGTCCGGTGACTTATCCCGGTCGATACGCTTGAGGTAGATGTGGCAGGCATCGCAGGTTTCGGCCTGCACGGCCGGGTCGGCACCGTCGATGCCATGACAGGCAATGTGCTCGCCGCTGCCGCACTGGATGCACTGAATACGCGGAAACTGCCATTCCGAGGCGCAGAAGCCGCAATGCAGATAACGTAGCCCGGACGCTTCACCGGCGGTACGGAGGACACTCGCGACCGGCCAGCCGCCGCAGACGGGACATCGGCCAGGCTCGGCTGATCGGCCCAGGTTGCCGGGATTCAGTCCGGCAGCCCATCGCGCCAGCTCGATTTGCAGAGCCGCCGCGACGAAAGGCAGGATGGCGCTATCGCCGGGGTGAAATTCGCCCGACCAGAGCGATGCCAGCCAGCGGTGGACATCGCCCAGGGAGGCGGCCTCAATGTGCGCCAACGCACGCATCACGGCGGGGACATCGACCACAAGGCTCTGGGTCAGCGTGTTCAGTTGACTGATGAGCGCACGCGCCGCCCTCCGGTCCTCTTCCTCAACGCCGCACCCTTCGGCTCCGCCCGGTGCATGGCCTGATCTCTCGCAGGTCACCTCTCGCGCCGGAACAGGAATGAAGGGCGCAGACGCTGCCAAGGAACGTCCGTCCCATCCCCCCCTTTGAAAAAGCCGGACGAGGGCAAGGCCCTCCCGTTGATCAAGGAGAGGGGGGGATTGAAAAATCTCAGCCTGCCGCTCGGCAAGCTCGGCCATCAACAGCAGATAACCGGACAGACCCGGCACCATCGCCGCTCGATCACGCAGCCGCCGGGCACGCTGGCGAAAGAGTCGCTCTGGCTTGGGCAGAAGAATCCCAGAGGGTGGGCCAGCGTCCGTGCCGGCGGCGGGACTCAAAGCTTGTCCCCGTCCTGCAGAATGCGCTTGTACCAGCCGAGGTGGTGCTTGCTGGCCCAGGCACGAGTCACAGTGCCGCGCACCATGGCACCGACCGTGCCGCGTATCCAGATGGCCGCATAAATGTGGACGATGATGCCCGAAATCATGACGAAGGCACAGACGGCATGCAGCAGCACGGCGATGCGGATTAGGTCAATGGGGAAATACTCCGCGAACCAGGGCCGCCAGATGAGGATGCCGGTAATCAGCAGCGTCGGGATGGTGGCAATCATCGTCCAGAACAGCAGCTTCTGACCAGCGTTGTAGCGACCGACTTCCGGCAGCCGGTCTTCCCGGTTCTGGATCACGTCGCCGATCCGTTTCAGCCATTCGACATCGTTGCGGCTGATGAGGTTGTGATGCCAGAACTTCAGCGCCAGTCCGGCGAAAGACAGAAACATCACCACGCCGATATAGGGATGCAGAATGCGCGTCCACACCGGCCCCCCAAAGAACTGGGTAAACCAGAACAGCGACGGGTGAAACAGGGCCAGCCCGGAAAAGGCCAGCAGCAGGAAGGTGATGGCGGTCAGCCAGTGATTGGCCCGCTCGGCGGGCGTGTAACGCCGGATGAGGCGGGAGGTGAATGCGGTCTTCATGCGCTGTGCTCCTCCTCATCGTCCTCTGCATCGTTGGGGCCCACGGTCACATAATGGAAGAAACCGGCCAGCGCGGTGAAGAACATCGCCGCCGTCGCCAGCGGTTTCAGGATGCCTTTCCACAGACCCACCGTAGCGCTAATTTCCGGATCCTTGGGCAGATCGTTGTAGAGTCCGGGTTGATCGGCATGATG
>SXQV01000098.1 GCA_005792805.1 Methylococcaceae bacterium
ACTGGGGTTGCCCGGTGCCGGTCATCTATTGCGACAGCTGCGGCACGGTTGCTGTCCCGGACGACCAGCTTCCGGTTTTGCTACCCGAAAAGGTCGACATCACGGGCGTCGGCTCTCCCCTGGCGAAGCTGGATAGCTTCGTCCAGGCCGACTGTCCCTGCTGTGGCAAACCGGCACGGCGCGAAACCGACACGTTCGACACTTTCATGGAGTCCTCCTGGTATTTTGCCCGCTACACCGGCGCGGACAACGACCAAGCCATGCTCGATGAGCGCGCCAATTACTGGTTGCCCGTCGACCAGTATATCGGCGGGATTGAACACGCCATCCTGCACCTCCTCTACTCGCGCTTCTATCACAAGCTGCTGCGCGATGCCGGGCTGTTACAGTGCGACGAGCCTTTCGCCAACCTGCTGACGCAAGGAATGGTGGTGGCACCCACCTTCTTTCGTGAGGAACACGGCAAGAAAGCTTATGCCGGCCCCACCGAAGTGGATATCAGCACGGACGAAAAAGGCCGGATTACCTGCGCGGTACTGAAAGCCGATGGCCAGCCCGTCAAGGTCGGCGGCATCGAAAAAATGTCCAAATCCAAGAATAATGGCGTGGACCCGGAACACCTGGTCAGCCGCTATGGTGCCGATACGGTGAGGCTGTTCACCATGTTTGCCGCGCCCCCCGAACAGTCCCTGGAATGGTCTGATTCCGGGGTGGAAGGCGGATTCCGCTTCCTCAAGCGGCTATGGAAACAGGTCGCCCACCATGTGAATGAAAGCCCGGCACCGGCACCGGCACTGGACAAGAACCAGCTTAACGAGGCGCAAAAGACGCTGCGCCGACAGGTTCATGAAACTCTGCGCAAGGTGACTGATGACATGGGCCGGCGTTTCACCTTCAACACGGCCATCGCCGCCAACATGGAATTGCTCAACGCCCTGTCAAAGTTCAGCGACGACACCGCGCAGGGACGGGCGATCCGCCATGAAGCCTTTGAACTGGTCACCTTGATGCTGGCTCCGATCGTGCCCCATATCGCCCATCACCTCTGGCAGGCACTGGGCCATGATGAGATTGTCGCCACGGTGGCGTGGCCGGTTTTCGACCCATCCGCCCTGGCACAGGACAGCCTGGACTACGTCATTCAGGTCAATGGCAAACTACGCGGAAAAATCAATCTGGCGGTGGATGCAACCCCTGAGCAGATCCAGTCCGCCGCCCTGGCGGACGAAAACGTACAGCGGTTCCTGGAAGGGAAGCCGCCCAAAAAAGTCATCGTGGTTCCTCGCAAGCTGGTCAATATCGTCGTTTGAACATGACCCCTCTTACTCACCACAAAATCGGCAGTGTCCTCGCCTGCCTGTTATTGCTAAGCGGCTGCGGGTTCCATGTGCGCGGGGACATTCCCGGTTCCACCCAGGAAAAAACGCTGTTCATGACGGGTGTTGGCAAGGGCAATCCCTTCTATGCCGACTTCCGCCAGATCCTGACTGCCGGGGGTGGGATCATGGCGGTCAAACCCACCGAGGCAAACGCCATCGTCAATGTCATCCAGGTCAAGCACCTGAGACGGCCCATCACCCTGAGTGCGGTAGGGCGCGCCAACATGTTCGACCTGACGTTTCGCGTGCTTTATGAGGTCCAAAATCCCAAAGGCGATATTCTGATTCCCGAAAAGGAACTCCTGGTCCGCCGGGAATACTTCAACACCCAGGGCTCGCCTCTCGGACAAGGGCTGGAGGAAGCCCAGATGCGCACGGAGATGGAAAAGGAAGCGGCGCAAACGCTGCTTCGGCAGGTCGTCTTCAGCCTCCGTGAAAAAATGGCGGCGCCTTCGTGAAGATTTACCCGGAACAGCTCGGGCAGCACCTCAGGAGCGGCTTGGCCCGAGCCTATGTTCTAAGCGGCGACGAGCCCCTGCAATTACTGGAGGCCGCCGATGCGATCCGGCAAGCCGGCAAAACGCGGGGCTACACCAGTCGCGAGAGTTTTTACGTGGACGCAGGCTTCGACTGGGGGACTTTCAGGGCGGCGGCCGACTCCTACTCCCTGTTTGGTGAGCCCCGAATCCTGGACCTTCGCCTGTCCACGAAACCCGAAAAGTCCGGCGTGGAGGCGCTCCTGCATTTTGCCGAACAACCACCGGAGGATGCGATCCTGCTGGCCAGTCTGCCCAAGCTGACCGCCAACGACCAGAAAGTCCGATGGTATCAGGCGCTGGAACGGCTCGGCGTGGTGATGCAGGTCTGGCCGTTGACGGGTGAGAAGCTGCTACGCTGGTTAGACGGACGGCTGAATGCTCGCGGGCTATTGCCTGACCGATCTGGTTTGCGGCTGCTCGCGGCCCGCGTCGAGGGTAACCTGCTGGCAGCGGCGCAGGAAATCGAAAAATTACACATTCTGTACGGTGCCGGTCAATTGACCGATGATCAGATTTTGAAGTCGGTGGCTGATAGCGCCCGTTACGATGTCTTTGACCTGACGGAACAAGTACTCAAAGGCCAGATCAACAAGGCATTTCGCGTGTTGATGGGGCTCAAGGACGAAGGCGTTGCCGCTGCCGTTGTTCTCTGGGCACTGGCCCGGGAACTGCGCTTGCTCAATACCCTGAAGGCGGAGCTGAGAGCAGGTGTTTCGGCAGAATCCCTGTTCAGCAAACATCGCTTATGGGACAGCCGAAAAACGGCGGTTACCCAAGCTTTGCAGCGCCTGAATCAGGGCACCATCCATCAAGGTCTCGTGCTTTCCGGGCGAGCCGACCGCATCATCAAGGGTATGGTACCGGGCGATGAATGGAATGCCTTGCTGGAAATTTGCGTGAGCTTGGTGAAACCCCAAACACCCTCACTTCCCACCACTCGACATTAATTTGGACATTGGCCATGCCAGACTCATTGAAATTCACCCTGCGCGGTATTGGAGAAAACGCCAGAAAGGCAGCACGCTTTATCAGTCGCGCCGACACCGCCGCTAAAAATCAGGCACTACTCGCCATTGCAGAAGCCCTGGAGGCAGGCGCCGCCACGCTGATCAGTGAAAACCAGAAGGATCTTGAGGCGGGGCGGCAGAATCAACTCGATAGCGCCATGCTGGAGCGGCTGGAATTAACGCCAGTCCGCATCAGCGCCATGGCAGATGGCGTCAGACAGGTCGCCGCGCTGCCTGATCCGGTTGGCGAAATCACCCAGCTGACCTATCGGCCATCCGGCATTCAGGTAGGCCGCATGCGAGTGCCGCTGGGCGTCATTGGCATCATTTATGAGTCGCGCCCGAACGTCACTGCCGATGCGGCCGCCCTCTGCCTGAAGTCTGGCAATGCCTGCATCCTTCGTGGCGGCTCAGAATCCATCCACTCCAACAGAGCCATTGCGATCTGCATCCGGTCTGGCCTCGAAGCGGGCGGGCTTCCTGCCGACGCCGTGCAACTGATCTCCACCACCGACCGGGCCGCCGTAGGCGAATTGCTCAAACTGGACGACTGTATCGACGTGATCGTGCCACGGGGCGGTAAAGGGCTTATCGAGCGCATCATTGCGGAATCACGCATTCCCGTCATCAAGCATCTCGACGGTATCTGCCATGTCTACATCGATGATCACTGCGACCTGGATAAGGCACAGCGCATCGCGATCAACGCCAAAACCCAGCGCTATGGCGTCTGCAATGCCATGGAAACCCTGCTGGTAGCCCATCGCATTGCACCGATCATCCTGCCAGAACTGGCGAAACAGCTGATGGAGAAAGGCGTGTCGCTGCGCGGCTGTCCGAAAACTTGCGAGATTATCCCTGAAGCGTCGGCAGCCACCGCCGAAGATTGGGACACCGAATACCTGGCTCCCATCCTGTCGGTGCGAGTCGTGGCTAACATGGATGAGGCCATGGACCACATCGACCAGCACAGTTCCGGCCACACGGAATCCATCGTGACCGAAGATTACTCCCGCGCCCGGCGGTTTCTCCGGGAAGTCGATTCCAGCTCCGTGATGGTGAATGCCTCGACACGGTTTGCTGATGGCTTTGAGTACGGTCTGGGCGCTGAAATCGGCATTTCCACC
>SXQV01000099.1 GCA_005792805.1 Methylococcaceae bacterium
CCGATGAGTGCTGGCACGCTGTTCCATAATGTACTCATTGTCGCCCGTCCCCAGCTCCCCGAAAGCTGAGATGAATCAGGCATCCCGATAAAAATCACCCAAAAATAAGGGGGAGATAACCCGGTGATGGGTCACCCTCCCCGCTATTTAATTGCAAATACACAGCGGGGTGAGCTGCCAGACCCCCCCCTGATTTTAGTGCTGCATGTTTTCCATCTGGTCGCCGGCGGGTTTTCCGGGCGCGGGTGCCGCTCCGCCGCCCGACATGTCATGGCCGCCGTGACCCCCCGCACTGACGCCGCCGCCGCTTTGGCCCGGCCCCATGCCGCCACCGCCGGCGCCCGCACTGACTCCCTGGCGTTGACGCAGGCCGATGGCCCCGCCCGATGCTTTGGCAATATTCGATTCGGTCAGGCCGCCCAGGGCGAACGCCGCGTCAACTACCAGAGTGGTGATGTCGGTGATATCCATGCGATCAGCCAAGGGACTGGTGACTACCGCACGAACAACCTGTGACACCGGCCCTGGCGGTGGGGTAACCACAAGAAGGATCGGGTACACCGCACCGGACGGCACAGTAATCGCGAAATGATTCGATTGCCCGTCCAGTGATTGCGTGAGAATGATCTTGTCGTTTTTATCCTTGACCTCAAGCTTGCCCTGGGTCATGGGACCATGAACATCCGAGACATAGCCCTCGATCTTCGCTTCCGCGCTCATGGAGGACGAGCCTCCACCGGCGGGGCCACTATCGCAACCCGTCACCAGGGCGGTACCAATGGCGATGGCTAGAGCGCACAGCCCGGACTTCAAAAGCGTGTAATCTGGTTTTGCCTGTTTTTCTTGTTCCATGGGAGTCACCTGTCATCAAGGAGTGAGGGGAAAGGATGCCTCGGAGCCTCGCTGCGAGTGTTCTCGCCAACGGGAGTTCCGTCCTCGGTTAATCTATGGCGAGGCGTTTATAGCATAGTGATCGGGAGCGTTGCAGCCCACCGGCAAGACCAGAAGGGATTGCCTCGCGATTCTCCAGCCCGTAGAACACCCGTCTTTGGGCACGATAGTTCTTCGGGGATGGTTGATAAATAACGTTGAACGCCCTTGCATATTGCCTGTAATCCGCGTGCTGACCCCCGCGCAAACTTTTGAATTCGCCCACTTATGACCACAGACCATATTGGTATTTGTCGAGCCACCCTTGCCGACATTGATGGAATCCTGGCACTGCAAGACGCCAACCAGCCGGAAAATGGAGGGCGGCTTTCAGCGAGACTCCCTCGCGCTGCTATCAAGAGCATGATCTCGATCATGCCTGTCATCGTCGCCCGGCGGGCGGAAACCGTAGTCGGCTTTCTGATGATCAGCTCAGCCCGGATGAATGCCGGTGTCCCGATCATCAAGGCCATGCAGGCCAGGTATCCCATGACTTCTGATGAAATCATCTATGGACCGATATGTGTCAGCGCGGAAGAAAGAGGGCGGGGTTTGGCTGCACGCCTTTATGCCGAACTCGGCAGATTGCAACCCGGCCTACGATTCGTTCTGTTTATTCGGCGCGATAACGAAGCATCCATAAAAGCGCACATCAAGCTTGGGATGCATGAAATGGGTGAGTTTGACTTTGACGGGGCATCACATTTGATCCTGTCGCACACGGCCTGACAACGGAGCATGGGCGGATAAATTCAGGCGGGATACACGCCGAGAGATCGCACAACTGCGTTCCAGGTCGGCAAGTGGTCTCAAAGACCATCATCGACGTCCGGTCAAGCCTAACCGATAGCCAGCTGTTAAACCATGGGTGGGTGATGTTCCATCAAGCTGCCGAGGGACTGGAGGTTAACCGCCTTAGGTCAAATGCTGCTTTATAATTGGCTAAAAGTCAGTTCATGCGGCAGAGGGATTTAAACGAGATGATCAAAGAGGCATCGATAGAGTGTTTTCTTGGTGACCTGGCCAGCAAATTACCCACCCCTGGTGGCGGAAGTGCGGCAGCGATCATGGGCGCCATGGGGGCAGCCCTGGTGGCGATGGTCTGTAACCTTACCGTAGGCAAAAAAAACTACGAGGAGGTTTCAGAAGAAATGGCCAGCCTGCTACCCCGGGTAGACGACTTGCGAACCCGCTTGCTCGATATGGTGGTGGCGGACGTGGAGGCATTCAACCGGGTGATGGCTGCCTACGGCTTGCCCAGGGAGACCGATTCAGACAGGCAGGAGCGCAGCACTGCAATTCAGGAAGCGCTCAAGAGCGCTACCGTGGTTCCCCTCCAATGTGCTCACGCCTGTATCGAAGTGATCGACCTGTGTCACGTGGTCGCCGGGAAGGGTAATAGAAATGTCATCAGCGATGCGGGAGTTGCGGTGGTCGCCGCTCATGCAGCGCTCCGTAGTGCGGCCTTGAATGTTCGCGTCAATACCGGTGCCATCAGGGACGAAACCTTTGTTGCTCATGCCTTGCACGATCTTGACTCCCTCATGCAAGACGTTGACCAGCGCACGGAGGCCATTTACCAGAACGTCCTGGGGAGACTCTGAACTTCACCGGAACGTAATGATGCGGTAGAAAATTCGGTTGGATGATTGACCCGACAAGCTTCTGCCGATAGAATTCGCCGTCTTGATGGTTCGCCCAGCGGCTTTTCAAGGTGAAAGCACTTCGGGGTATAGCGCAGTCTGGTAG
>SXQV01000100.1 GCA_005792805.1 Methylococcaceae bacterium
AAAAACCGTGAAAACAGAACGGAAGCGGCGTGAAGATCACGACAAAGCTAAATAGTGGGCTATGAAACGGCGCTGAGCGGTGCAAAAATTTAGTAGAGATGCCGGCGAGAGTAGTCTACGATCAGGCTACACGGATTCAGGTTCATTGAAAGCGTGATGATCTCGATTGGGAAGCCTTCGGCTCATCGCCATGAAACGGGCGCCTCGGCGGCCGTTTTTTTGAGGTGTCTGACTGCGGCCCATGCCGGGCAGGAACGAGACTGGGCAGCGCTCCCCAGCTAGAGGTCTACTCCCTTATTCTTGCAGGGGTAAGCCTTAACCAGAGCATCTGACACGACCCTGGAGGCAGATTCGCCGCCGCGCTCAGGGTGCTCCTTCAGGTAACGCTTGATGAGATCTGCCGCCTGGCCATTATCAAAGGCATCCGGGGTGCAAAACAGCACTCCGCGCATGGCGTCATGCACGCCAGCGACGTAACTGAGACAGACCATGGCGTCATGGGTGTCTGACCCGCTTGCCTGGTGCTTTAGGACACGATCATCGGCATCACAATAATCACGCAGCACAGCCGTCGTGATAAAACCGGCAGCGCTGGGCAGCGGCAGCCAGCAGAGAGAGCCGCTGGCCATCAATGCCAGCAACATGGCAAAAGACCGCCCGAACCCAACAGGAAGCCACCCCCCAACCGGGTCATTCATGGGGCGTGGCCGCACTGACAGGGTTCGCCCCGCTATGGCTTCGGGCATGGATAGGCCTCTTGCAGGGCTTCAACGACCAGATTGGCTTCATGCTCATGCAGCCGTCTGGCGTGAGCTTCGAGAAAATGCCGGACGACATGGACTTTCTGCTCGTGCGTGGTGCCGTCTGGAGGACAGGCCAGCGTACCTTCAATGGCATCGTAGACGCCATGAATATAGCTGTTGCATTCGTTGGCGTTTTTCTGGCCTCGCCGCATGGAGTCGCAAACCGCCTTCAGGTTCTTTGCCGATTTAAGGTGTCCCAATCCGCTCAGGGGCAGACAAACCAGCACCAGGCTGACGATAAATCGTTTCATGGATCGCTCCTTTTGCGGTCATTGAGAGCGATTGGAACACACGCCGGTACGGCTGAACATAGCCGTCCGCGCCGCCATTTGCGGACCAGACACAAGCGGGGCCTGGGTCGCGCATGGGGACCGGATTCGCCTAATAGTCCCCCGAAGCCTCGCGATTGGGGTTGTCAGGATCGACCACCTGGGTCACATCGGGGCCCGTATCCGTCGTGGTCACTTCATCAGCACGGCCCTCACTGGCCGGCGTCTGGACCGCTGATGGGTCTCCATCCGTGGCTGAGACGGGTTCCGCCGGGGACGCATCGCCCGACATGATCAACTGGCTGCGCAAAGTTCCCGCCGTACTCTCCATGGGCGCATTGACGGCGGCTCTGGCCGCCCCCGCATCCCAGGGTGTCGTGGGGCCAATGATGATGAGGGTCTTGTAGGCCGGTAGGGTACGGCCCGTCGGGCGTCCGGTACGCTCACTCACCTGATTCACCGGGCCATAACCGCTCTGTCCGATCAGGTGAAACATTTCTTCAGCACGATAATCTTCTTCATGGACGCAGCCATGGGACTCGGCGGCTTTGCCCATATCGCCAATTGATGCCCGGTCTAGCGAGGAATGCAGCGCCATGCCGCCGTGGAAGAAGACGGCCCAGAGCATTGGCGCGTCATACTCATGCGACCAGTGGCGGGAGGAAAACTCTTTGGGGGTGAAATAACCGGAGGCTGTTTCGTGCCCCTGCATTCCAGTCGAAACCAGCCAGTAATACAAAAGGCCAGAGCCGCGCCGGTACACCCGCAAGGTCTGCTCCTTGCCCCAGAAACTGTCATCCGCCTTGCTGATCACAACGATGAGGTTGTAATCATTAAAGTCGGGATCATCCAGCGGGTTAGGCAAAGTCAGCGCCTCCGCCTTGTTGGGATCCCGGTAGGGAGAAAAGGCTTTGGTCACCCCGAAGTGATAACTCAGGTCGGCACCCGGGTCATTTTCATAGCGGGATGTCGGCTGAGTCCGGGGAAATCCATCCCAGGGCCCATCTGCCCCCCCATTCACGGCTTGAGCAGACGGGACAACCAGTTGCAACAACAATCCGATCATGACCGCATAATGTGCGGAGCGCAGGGAACGGGACAAGGCAAGCAGGCGGGTGACATTCATGCGGGAAACTCCGTTTAATTCCTGGCCACCACAGGGCCATTGAAGGGGGGATCGGCCTGAGCAATGACCCTTTAGCCGGATGCCTGCCCTTCCTTGCCAGCCGGCTCCGGCGGCTTTCTTAGCCGAATCCCCAGTTCACGTAACTGGAAGTCGGTGACTTCAGCCGGCGCATCAATCATCGGACACCAGGCGGACTGCGTTTTCGGAAAGGCCATCACTTCGCGGATAGAGTTTGCCCCCGCCATCAGCATGACCAGACGATCCATCCCGAAAGCGATGCCGCCATGGGGCGGCGCGCCATACTTGAGCGCATTGAGCAGGAAGCCAAATTTCTGCTGGGCTTCCTCATCGCCAATTCCGAGCAGTTTGAACACGGCATCCTGCATGTCGGTCTGGTGAATACGCACCGAACCGCCGCCGATTTCCGTGCCATTCAGCACCATGTCGTAGGCACGGGATATCGCCTTGCCGGGATCGGCCCTGAGTTCCTCCAGCGTGCATTTGGGCGCGGTGAAGGGATGGTGCAGGGCAAACCAGCGGTTGTCCTTTTCATCCCACTCGAACATCGGGAAGTCCACCACCCACATCGGCGCCCATTCGCCCTGAGCCAGCCCGCGATCGTGCCCAACCTTGAGCCGCAGCGCGCCAATCGCTTCATTGACCACCTTCGCCTTGTCGGCTCCGAAAAACACCAGATCTCCGGTTTCCGCCCCGACACGATCCATGATCGCCAGCACCGCTTCTGCGGGAAGGAACTTGACGATGGGTGATTGCAGAC
Source organism: Methylococcaceae bacterium (assembly GCA_005792805.1). Classification (GTDB taxonomy): domain Bacteria; phylum Pseudomonadota; class Gammaproteobacteria; order Methylococcales; family Methylococcaceae; genus UBA6136. The sequence continues at coordinate 2,977 of SXQV01000100.1, forward strand.
CTTCGATTCCGGCCGCCCGGTCGGTGACCTTGATATAGGCCAGACCCTTGGCACCGTAGATGCCGACGAACTGGGTCAGATCGTCGATTTCCTTGCGCGAGAGATCGCCGCCCCTGGGGATACGCAGCGCCACGACACGGCCTTCCGGATCCTGCGCCGGCCCGGCAAAGACCTTGAACTCGATATCCTTCAGCAGATCCGCCACATCCACCAATTCCAGCGGGATGCGCAAATCCGGCTTGTCGGAACCATAACGCCGCATGGCTTCCGCGTAACTCAGGCGCGGGAACGGATTGGGTAACTCGACATTCAGCGTCTTGGCGAACAGCTCGCGAATCATCTGCTCCATCAGGCCGGTAATGGCCTGCTCGTCCATGAACGAGGTTTCAATATCGAGCTGGGTGAATTCCGGCTGACGGTCGGCGCGTAGGTCTTCGTCACGGAAACAGCGCACCACCTGATAGTAGCGATCCATGCCCGACACCATCAGCAACTGCTTGTAGAGCTGCGGCGATTGCGGCAAGGCGAAGAAATGATTCGGGTGGGTACGACTGGGCACCAGATAGTCGCGGGCACCTTCCGGCGTAGCCTTGGTCAGGAACGGCGTTTCGATTTCATAGAAGCCGTTGTCGTCCATGAAATTGCGCAAATGACGGGTAATATCCCGGCGCAGGCGCATCCGCTGCTGCATGACCGGGCGGCGCAGGTCGATATAACGGTAGCGCAAACGGGTTTCCTCGCTGACCTCCACCTCGCTCTCCAGCGGGAACGGAGGCGTCTCCGCCTTGTTGAGAATTTCCAGGCTGGCCGCCAATACCTCAATTTTGCCGGTGGTCAGGTTCGGGTTGATGGTGCCTTCGGGACGAGGACGCACCTTGCCATGGACTTTCAGGACATATTCACTGCGGACCGTCTCGGCCAGCTTGAAAGCCTCGGCAGTGTCAGGGTCAAACACCACCTGAACCAGCCCCTCACGATCACGCAGATCGATAAAAATGACGCCCCCATGATCACGACGGCGATGAACCCAGCCACACAGGTCGACTGCCTGATCCAGATGACTTTCCGTTACTTCTCCACAGCGGTGGCTACGCATGACTGATTCCCGTGACGGTAAAAAGGCTTGGATTTTAGGGGGTGCAAGGGGGTGACACAAGGCTGAAAGACGGGAAAGACGGCCTGACTGCACCCGATATGGCCAAATCTGACGAGTGCCTGGAAAGAAGCTTTACCCGTTCAAAGCGGATCAACGGGTCATGCGAACGCCATCTGGCCGCGTTAGCCCCAGATGCAGATTGCCTTGCAACGTCAGTTGAGCCTCAGATTTCAGGCCTTTCGGGCACCTCGAAAAACGGCACTTCGACAAACCCGGCGCGAACGGTTTTACGGATCGTTTTTCGAAAGACCCTTGCCAGTACCCTTGACGTCAATCGCCCTGTTCGCCGGGTTCGGCGACCAAAAACGCTGGTTCGTAGAGAGCGCTCCAGGTACTGGCCGGAACGGCTTTATAGGCAGCAAACGCGGCGAATACCAGAAACAGCATCCCGCCAATCCGGCTCATGGTCCGCTGCGGCACCCTGGCAAGCAGGGTTTTACCCGCCCAGATGCCCATGACGGAAGTGGTCGCCAACGCGGCCGTGGCCCCTAGCCAGACGGGGACAGGTGGCTCGGTGGCCCCCAATCCAGCCACCGAGATTTGCGTTTTGTCGCCAAACTCGGCCAGAAAAATCATCAGAAAGGTGGTGAGGAAAATGCCATGCCCCGATTTTTCCTCGACAATGTCATCCCCGGCGTCTTCCCGGGCCAGCAGATTACGGAGACCAAATGCCGCGAACAGGATGGCCACGGCAATGGCGACTGCCCGTTCCGGGATCCATTGACCGGCCACCGCACCAAAAACAACGGCAATCGCATTCAAAAGGGCAAACGCCAAAAGCGCACCCCAGAGCACAGGCCAGTGCCGATGCTTCGCCGCCAGAGTCATACAGACCAGCTGACTCTTGTCACCAAACTCCGCGACCGCAACGAGCGTGCAGGCGGCCGCCGAAACCGTCCAGCCCCGCAGCCAATCGATCTCAGGCAACGTCTGATCCAGCCAACCCCTGGCTTCGGCAATCAGGTTACAGGCCATGATTCGGTTACTCCCTGAAAGCAGAGAAAACGCTGACAGATTCGCATCTTCTCCCGAGTTGAATTGGAAAAGCCGGGTTTGCGCGATGCTTCAACCCGGCCTGCGGGCTATGGTCAGAAAATCGATATCTGCGCCGGAACGATCCCGTATGGGTTCGTTATACAGCAAACACACACTTGACAATCAGGAAAAAACAGGCGGATGGTGACGGCCCCGCATAGTCAGACTTGACTCTGGCTGACTGAGGGGCTCACTCAACATCTCACCTAAAGGTAGCGCGATGAAAAATAAACAAATCCTTAGATTTGGATGCCTTGCTCTCATAACTATGATTTCTGGCGGTTCCCTTGCCGGTCTCTCGAAGGTAAAAGTGGAGAATCTGGATGTCCCCTTGACTATTGAAAAAGGCCAGACCATTGAGGTTGGCGCACTTTTCAAGAATTATGGGGCAACAAAGGTCGCTCCGTTCATCGCCGGGATTTTTTTGTCGCCAACCATAAAGGTCAACACTCACGTTGATCAACTCATCGGCGAAGTCAAAATCGCGAGCGGGATGTCACCGCATCAGGAGTTCTATATTCACGAACTCGTATCCATTCCAAATGATGTGGCGAGCGGCTCTTACTATGTCGGCGTGATCCCCAACCTCCAAGCAGCGTTTTCGGCGACAAGAACAAAACTTGCCAGCTCTAGCTATGCCTTGGGGAGTGTAATAGCCAATCACTTTCCATCCCCGTACTATCCGTCGGGAAGCGGGTCAGATTTCTCAACCATGAAGGGTAATCCGCCCAGCGAGTTCTTGATCGGCTTTTTTCAGATTTTGGGGAGGGGCTGCGACACAAATAAAGTAACGACTGATGGAACACTGGTCTATAACCCCATCACGAATGACCCCAGCATCAGAGACCGAACCAGTGCAGGGCTAAGCGTGGGTGCCTCGATTGGCGGCGCATTGGGTCCCAACAATAGCTCAATATTCGAAGTCTGTAGCGAAGAACAGATCAAAACCATCATCCGAACTCTGGCCAACGCGAAAATCAGTGAGATTGATTTTGATATCGAAGGAACGGAGTTCGGCCACGATGGAGAACCTTCTCATGCCAACTACGGCGAATATCTCACCATCATGAAGTGGGTCAAGACAAGCTATCCCGATATCAGAATGAGCTTTACCTTTCCCGTCTATTCCTACTACTGGAAAAACGGGTGGACTGATGCCTTTAAAGCTTTCCTTCAGGAAGCTGACCGCCTTGGCCTTGCCAGCTCGTACCGGATCATGGTGATCGGCGTAGGGGGTAATGACGGACTGAAAAAATACTGGGATGATAGTATTAGTCATCTACCCACAATCAACAAAACCTCGCTGTATGCCGTCATCGATCCCTGGAATCATAGCGACGCAACCCTGACGCCCAGAGATGCGTTTAACTTCCTGAGTGTCGTTCAAAAAAACCGTGGATCCGGCCTGACCTTTAATGGGCTGAACCAAGACACCCATTTCATCTGGTACAACTGCCTGCTCGAAAATATTGAAGCGGTATGCCCAACGATTAGGCCGTAGGCGAATGGGTTGATGGACGAAACCCGGCGAGTCGGCACGCCGGGTTACCGCTGCGCTTCAACCCAACTACAGCCAGCAAAGTCGGACGCCCTGCCGACCCTCAGGATCGTCCAAGACTATCCCTCAACGGGAGAGCCGCCAAAAGGTCACACCTGCCCAAGCCCGGCTTCGGCCATGGCGACGGCACGAAATACGGCGCGGCCTTTGTTGAGCGTTTCCTCCCATTCATTCAGAGGGACGGAGTCATGGACCACGCCGGCACCCGCCTGGATATGCAGGACGCCATCCCTGATGACGGCGGTACGAATGGCGATGGCGGTATCGAGATTGCCGGACCAGCCAACATAGCCGACCGCGCCCGAGTAAACCCCGCGTTTGACCGGTTCAAGTTCACCAATGATTTCCATGGCGCGAATTTTGGGGGCGCCACTCACTGTACCGGCGGGGAATGTGGCCCGCAAAACATCGAAAGCATCGCGGCCCTCGGTCAGCCGCCCGGTCACATTGGAAACAATGTGCATGACGTGGGAATAGCGTTCGATAATCATCTTGTCGGTGACCCGAACCGAGCCGGTCGCCGATACCCGGCCCGCATCATTGCGACCCAGATCGATGAGCATCAGGTGTTCGGCGACCTCCTTGGGATCGGCCAGCAGGTCTTTTTCCAGCGCCTGGTCTTCCTCCGGCGTCCTGCCCCGACGGCGGGTGCCCGCGATGGGGCGGACGGTGACGGTATCGTCTTCCAGCCGCACCAGAATTTCCGGTGAGGAGCCGACGATATGGAAGTCCTTCAGATTCAGATGAAACATGTAGGGCGAGGGATTCAGGCAGCGCAGCGCCCGGTAAAGGTCAAGCGGTGCCGCCGAGAACGGAATGGACATCCGCTGGGAGAGGACAACCTGCATGACATCGCCTTCGACGATGTATTCCTTGATGCGGCGTACCCCCTGCTCGAAGCCTTCCTGGGTAAATCCGGACACAAAATCGGCTTCATCGACAACCCTGGCCCTGGTGAGCGCCGCCTCGGGCAGGCGATTATTGCGCAAGCCGCGAATAATGCCATCGAGATGCGCCTCTGCCGTGGCCAGCGCATCCGCCTCGGCAGGATCGGCGTGGGTGATGACCAGTAGCCGCCCTTTGAGATTGTCAAACACCAGCACGTCTTCGGACACCATCAACAGGATGTCAGGCGCACCGATGGGGTCGGGCTTGTCGTTCCGTAACTGCGGTTCGATGTAGTGAATGGTCTCGTAGCCGAAATAGCCGACCAGACCGCCAGTGAAGCGCGGCAATCCTTCGATATCTGGCACCCGATAGCAGGCGGCAAATTCGCGTATCCAGTCCAGCGGGTCGTCGACGATGAGCGTTTCGTCGACCTTACCGTCGCGTTCGAGGGTAATGCTGGGCCCGCAGACACGGATGATGGTGCGGCAGGGCAGCCCGATAATGGAGTACCGTCCCCATTGCTCCCCGCCATGCACGGACTCGAACAGGTAGGAGTAAGGCGCCTCGGCTAACTTGAGATAGGCACTGAGCGGTGTATCGAGATCAGCCAGCACCTCGCGGGTAATCGGGATGCGGTTGTAACCCTGCTGGGCATAATGCTGGAACTGTTCGGGTGTCATGCAGTATGGGCCTTCTAAATGGGCGGCTGGGGCAAACGCCGGGGGCGTTCAGTGTCATGGGGATTGTCTGTATCAGCCGGTCACTGCCTCAGGCAACGGCTGACGCGGAGCGGCGTCCACCCAACCGGGCAGTTCTGCCAGCGACTCCAGAATCAGGTCGGGCGACAATACCGCCACACCCTTGCCGCCATGATAGCCATACGGCACGCAGGCCAACATGAATCCGGCCCGGCGGGCAGCTTGCGCGTCCGCCGGGGAGTCGCCCACCATCAGGCTATCGGCGGCGGCTACACCCAGCCGTTCAGCCGTCTTCAGTAGCGATTCGGGGTCGGGCTTATTGTTCGTGAACTGATCGCCAGAAGCCACGGCATCGAAAAAATCCGCGATACCGAGCTGCCGGAGCAGGGATAAAGTAAACCGGGAATGCTTGTTGGTGACGCACGCCAGCTTGATATGCCGCTGCCGGAGCCGCTGTAGGCATTCCTGCGCACCCTCGTAGAGCCGGGTCCGGTTGCACAGGCTGGCCTCGTAAATATCCATATACAAGGCGAGTGCTTCAGCGAAACCCTCGGGTTCCCGCTCCGGCCACTGCTCGCCCGTCAGGGCTCGCTGGACCAGCATGGGCATGCCGTTACCTATCCAGCCGCGCACTGTCTCTTCCCCCGCCGGAGGCTGACCCAGACGGGTCAGCATCTCGTCGATGGCGTGCGCCAGGTCCGGCGCGCTGTCAACCAGCGTGCCGTCGAGGTCAAAGACGATTAGTGATGGCCGCCGCCGCAACATCCGCCTGAGTGCGCCTTGGGTGGCTGAGCCTTGGCCAGTTCTTCACGCATGGCCTTGATGATGCTGTCGTAGCGATTTGGATCGCTATCCTTGCCGGCACCAAAGATGGCGGAACCCGCGACAAAGGTATCGACACCCGCTTCCGCCACTTCGCGGATATTGGCCGGGCCAACGCCGCCATCGATCTCCAGACGGATATCGCGACCGGAAGCCTTGATGATCTGGCTGACATGGCGGGCTTTATCGAGTACGTAGGGGATGAATTTCTGACCTCCAAACCCCGGATTGACCGACATCAAAAGAATCATGTCGACCTTGTCAAGCGTGTATTCCAGCACATCGATCGGCGATGCCGGGTTGAAGACGAGACCGGCCTTGCAGCCGGATTCCTTGATCAGGCCCAGCGTGCGATCCAC
>SXQV01000101.1 GCA_005792805.1 Methylococcaceae bacterium
CAGCCGGCGCTGGCGTGGGCAATCGCCGGTGCCATGATTTACTACGGCGGGTTCCTGTTCTGGATGCATGGGGTGTTGAAAAATCTCATGGCTGCTTATTTCCAGACACATGGCTTCTGGATCGGCATCGGCATGGACGTGTCGGCTACCCTGTTTGGTGCGCTGTGCATGGCCGGGTTCCGGTGGCGGGTACTTGCCAGAAAAGGCGCTTGATCGATCCGTCTGGCTTCGCGATCGCGGTGGATTGTGCTTTAATCACGGCCTGTTGAAACAGGGGTGCCTGCCGTGCGGCAGCGCTGAGAGAGACCCTCAAACCCGATCCGGATAATGCCGGCGTGGGAAGTTTCAAGGCTCGCGGTTTACCCTGAACCTGATTTGAGAGCCGCACTTCCCCCCTGTCCGGCCCCGGTTTGATCCATCGTCATGACTGAGGAGCCCATCATTTTCATGCCATTCCATTGCCGTTTGCGGTCTCGCCGGTTCGGCTCGATGCAGGGCCTGCATCCATTCATCCTGAAGCAGGAATGAGTACCTCGTTTGCCGTGATGGGTGCGGGGCTGATGGGGCGGCTCATGGCGCTTTCACTGGCACGTGAAGGGCATGACGTCGAGCTGTTTGATCGGGGGGGGGCGGATGCCGGTCAGTCGGCGGCCTATGTGGCGGCGGCCATGCTGGCACCCCTGGCGGAGTCCGTTGAGACGGAGGCGCTGGTGGTGAGTCTGGGTCAAGCCAGTCTGGAACGCTGGCCGGAACTCCTGGCTACCTTGCCCACGCCGGTATTCTTTCAGCAGAACGGTACCCTGATTGTCTGGCACGCCCAGGACCGCGATCAAGCCGCGCAGTTTGGCCGGCGCCTGCATCGCTACGATGACCAGTTACTGCCTGATAGCCGGGCACAGGAACTCCCCGCTGCCGGGATTGCCGCGCTGGAACCGGCCCTGGGCCAGCGGTTTGCGCGGGGCTTCTATTTGCCGGGGGAAGGTCAGCTCGACAACCGTGCGCTGCTGTCCGCCCTGGGCCTGGCGCTTGAACAAGCGGGGGTCCGTTTGCGCTGGCATACCGCAGTTGAACCGGGACAGCTCCGGGCAGACTGGATCATCGACTGCCGGGGTCTGGGTACGAAGCCGGATTGGCCGGCATTGCGTGGGGTTCGTGGTGAGGTGGTACGGGTCCATTCGTCTGAGGTGGCTTTGTCCCGCCCGGTGCGTTTGCTGCACCCGCGCTATCCGATCTACATTGCCCCCAAGCCGGAAGGTGTCTACGTTATCGGCGCGACGCAGATAGAGTCGGAAGATACTTCGCCGACCAGTGTCCGATCGGCGCTGGAACTGTTATCCGCGCTTTATTCCGTCCACCCTGCCTTTGGCGAGGCCCGGATTCTGGAAATGGTGACGCAATGCCGACCCGCCTTGCCGGACAATCTTCCGGAAATTCGCTGGGACGGGGGCCGACTGATCCGCATCAATGGGCTTTACCGTCATGGCTATTTAATGGCTCCGGCGGTATTGGATGCGGCACTGGGACTGGTACGCCAATTGAGCCTGTCTGCAGCCGGCCTGGAAACCTGGCGCTGCGGACAGCGGTGGGCCCCGATTTACCATTTGAAGGAGGCGGCCTAGCCCCATGCGGATCACAGTCAATCATAAATCTTTGGAATTAGCCGATGGTGCCACCGTGGCCGAGGCGCTGGAGACATTTGGTGCGAAACCGCCGTTTGCGGTGGCCTTGAACCTCCGCTTTGTCCACCGCCAGGATTATGCGGGTACCGTATTGCAGCCGGATGATCAGGTGGAGATCGTCCAGCCGGTCGCAGGAGGTTAACCGTGTTCCCAGACACTTCACCCGACACACTCACGCTCTACGGCACCCCATTTGCCAGCCGGCTGCTATTGGGCACGGCGCGTTATCCGTCACCAAAAGTACTGGAGCAGGCTGTCCGTGCGGCGGCTCCGGCCATGCTGACTGTCTCCTTGCGCCGCCAGTCCGCAGGACATAACGAGATTGGCGGCCAGGCATTCTGGGATTTGCTGGGTGAGCTGGACATCCCTTTTCTGCCCAACACCGCCGGTTGCCACACGGAAGAGGAAGTCTTTACGACGGCGATGATGGCGCGTGAGGTATTCGATACCGAATGGATCAAGCTGGAACTGATTGGTGACGATTACACCCTGCAGCCGGACACGCTGAATATGGCCAGAGCGGCGGACCGGCTATTGCGCGAGGGTTTCAGGGTATTGCCGTATTGCACGGAGGACTTGGTGCTGTGCCGGCGGCTGGTCGATGTGGGGTGTGAGGCGATTATGCCCTGGGCGGCGCCGATAGGCACCGGCAAGGGCGCGATAAACCCTTACGCATTGAAATTGCTGCGCGAACGGATCGATGTCCCCATGCTGATCGATGCGGGCATCGGTCTGCCCTCCCACGCCTGTCAGGTGATGGAATGGGGATTTGATGGGGTATTGCTGAATACCGCCGTGGCGCAGGCGACCGACCCGGTGGCACTGGCAAACGCCTTTGCCGGGGCGATTCAGGCCGGGCGGCTGGCGTATCTGGGTGGAGCGATGGCGGAGCGGGAATCCGCCGAGGCCAGCACCCCGGTTCTGGGTACACCGTTCTGGCATAGCGCGACGAGTTGATGCGGCTGGGCATCCTGTGGGGGGACGTTGATGCAATCTGATTCAGACCAGGCCGCTATTTCCGGGGCGTTACAGCATTTCTGCACCAGCGATCTCGATGCACTGATCCAGCCTGCGCCGGATGCCGGTGTTGACGAGGTATTGGCGTTGTTCCGGCGCACGGCCGCCACGGTCCCGGCGTATCGTGAATTCCTCGCGGTTCATGGCATTCAGCCCGAAACCGTGACGGGGCTGGCCGACTTCAGCCGTCTGCCGCTGATGACCAAGCCCGCCTACATGCAGGCGTTTCCACTGGCGCAGCGTTGCGAAAACGGCATATTGACTAGCTGTGATCGAGTGGCCGTGTCTTCGGGGTCCACCGGGCAGCCGACTTTCTGGCCGCGTTCGCTTCGGCATGAGCTGGATATCGCCGTGCGCTTCGAGCAGGTCTTTCGCGACAGTTTTCGCGCCCATGAACGCCGTACCCTGGCGGTTGTCTGCTTTGCCCTGGGGAACTGGGTCGGCGGTCTCTTTACCACGTCCTGTTGCTGGCACCTCTCCGTGAAAGGTTACCCGTTGATGGTGGCGACGCCGGGTAATAACAAAGACGAAATCTTCCGCATTATCCGTGCGCTGGCACCCGAGTTCGACCAGACCGTGCTGCTTGGCTATCCACCATTCGTGAAAGACGTGATCGACGCTGGCCTCGCGGAGGGCATCGATTGGGCGGCCTACAGGGTACGGATGGTGTTTGCCGGTGAAGTCTTTAGCGAAGAATGGCGGGCCGAACTGGTCCGGCGGGCGGGATCGGACTCGCCCTGTCACGACACGGCCTCACTCTACGGGACGGCGGATGGCGGTGTGCTCGGCAACGAGACTCCCTACACTATTGCGGCACGGCGTTTTTTGGCCGGACATCCGCAGGCGGCGCGTGAACTGTTTGGAGAGTCGCGCTTGCCGACGCTGGTGCAGTTCGATCCGCGTAGCCGGTATTTTGAGGTGCATGACAACACGCTGGTTGTCTCCGGCGAGAGTGGCGTGCCCCTGGTGCGCTATCACATAGCCGACCAGGGGGGTGTCATTGGTTTCGGCCAGATGCAGAATTTTCTGCGCGATCACGGTGCCAAGGGCTGGATCGACGAGGCGCTTGGTATTGAAACCGTGGTCAGGCCGTTGCCGCTGGTATTTGTGTTTGGCCGGGCCGATTTCACCGTCTCGTTTTACGGTGCCAACATCTATCCCGAGAATGTCAGCGTTGGCCTTGAGCAGCCCGAAGTGACGGGCTGGCTGACCGGCAAGTTTGTGCTGGAGGTGCGCGAAGACACCGGGGGCGACAAAGGCTTGCGGGTGACGGCTGAATTGCGTCCGGGCATTGAAGGTGATGCCGCCAAAGCGGGCGAGCTGGCGAACAGCATCCGGGCTCAGCTGATTCGGCTCAACAGCGAATTCAGCCATTACACGCCAACAGAGCGCCAGACTCCAACCGTCATACTCCGCCCGTTCGGCGATGCCGAGTATTTCCCGGTCGGGGTAAAGCATCGTTATACGCGACGATGAAAATCAAATGGAATTAGCAGGTCTCTCGTGAAGCCATTTGCCTTATCTGTAATCGCCGCTGTTTTAGGCTTGGGCGTTCCAGTCATTAGCCAGGCAGGTAAGCCGTCGCCCAAAGAGTTATCCAGCATCGGAAACATCGTGGTGATCTACCTGGAGAACCACAGTTTCGACAATCTTTATGGGCTATTTCCCGGTGCCGATGGCATTGCCCAGGCACCTCGAAAAACGGCCTTGCAAACCGATGAACGAGGAAAAGCGTACGCCTATCTGCCTCGGGTCATGGATACGCTCAGAAAACCTCACGTGCCTGATGGGCGTTTCCCTGAAAAGTTGCCGAATCGGCCTTTCGATATCGGGCGATATGTTCCCAAGAATGCACGTATCGGCGACCCC
>SXQV01000102.1 GCA_005792805.1 Methylococcaceae bacterium
ACCGTCAGATGGACCTATTTGCAGCCATCAAAATCCCTATGCCTATTGAAAGTGAGGTAGCTGATCGTCTGTAGTGACAATTTTTAAAAAGAGAACCCAGAGATGACGCGGCTTTCAGCGATACCCATGTCGAAGCCGGGAAGCCGGAGTTGAACGGGCGAGACAGTTTATCGCCGGACACGCACTGATGGGTGTCTGGCTAGCGGTCTTTCTGGGCTTGATGGGGGCACCCATCCAGGCCGCTGAGAACAAGTACCCGCTGGAGTCAATCAACCTGTCGAGTCCGCGCAGCACGATGCAAGGCTTCTTGGCCAGCATGGACAAAATCTATGAAGGCCTTTACGGACCCGAAGGGATGTTTAGCATCTATATGAAATCAGGGCAGCTATACCCGACAGAGGAAGAAATCAGCGCGGTCTTGAACTATCAAAACGATCTGACCGAGATTTCCCGGGCACTGGATTTGAGCCGTTTGCCCCCCTCCACCAGCCGGGAGTTCCAATGGCAAATCGCCATCCTGCTCAAGGAGGTGCTCGACCGCATCGAACTGCCTGCTTTCGAATCCATCCCGGACGAAAAAACCCTGGCCGATGCCGGAAACGAGTCCTGGATGATCCCGCACACGGACATCGAGATTATCGGGAAGAAGGAGCCGGGGCATGGCTTAACTTTCCGATTCAGTGCCGACACCATTGAACGGCTTCCGGAATTTTATGAGAAGGTCAGGGAATTACCGTACCACCCGGGCGCATCGAAAGACTGGTACGACAAATCGATGCATGATCCAGCCGGACTGTCGTTTGCGCTGCGCCACCTCATTCCTCCCCGCTGGTTTTATGGCACTCCGCATTGGGCCCGGCAGGTTGTGCTGGACCAGCCTTTGTGGCGATGGGCTGGCATCGTGGCTGTTCTCGCCGGTCTGCTGGGATTGCTCCTGCTCGTGGACCGCGCAACCCGCCTGATCCGCCGAACACGGAAAAACCTGGACGAGTGGGCGACCCTGACAAAATCGGGGCTTCTGGTTGTTTTGACGCCCTATACGATCCACGTGCTGGTGGAGATTTTGAAAGTGACTGGCCCGGTTTACCAGTTGCTGACCCTCATTTTATGGGTCATTTTTTATCTCGCACTGGCTCACTTGGTCTGGAATGCGGGTAATGCACTCGGCGAGTGGATCATCAGACAGGAAAAAATCCAGTCGGGCAGCCTGGATGGCCAGATCATTCGCTTGATGATCCGACTGCTGACGACGTTGCTGGCCATCTCGCTCGTCATTGTAGGTGCCAACCGGATTGGACTTCCGGCCTATTCGGTCCTCGCCGGGCTGGGCATCGGAGGATTGGCGGTCGCTCTGGCAGCGCAGCAAACATTGTCCAATCTGTTCGGCTCGCTCATCATCCTTTTTGAAAAACCATTTACCGTGAACCAAATCATTGAATACGGAAACCGGCGCGGAAAGGTATCCCGCATCGGTTTGCGCTCAAGCAGCATCAGGACCGCTGATGGTGCCGAAGTCATCGTGCCAAATTCGGAATTGATTTCGAAAGAGGTCGTTAACTGGTCACGGGCACGTGGCGGACACCGCCTCGCCATCATACTGAACCTCCCCGTGGACAGTGATGTGCAAAGCGTCACCGCGCTTATGCTCGATGTCACGAAAAGTCATACCGAGATACTGGAGAAGCCCGAACCCACTGTCAGTCTGAATGCCATCAGCAAGGAGGGACTGGAGTTCCAGCTGTCGGCCTGGGTCAGGCAGTACGAGGACGCCTCACGCATTTCAGGGCGGCTCAGGACGGAGATTTGGCGGCAACTGGATCAGGCCAGGCGAGATCAGGAGCGCGGCTGAACCCCGGGCGGGTTTTATTCCAATGGCTAGCGGGCAGAAGTCTGATCCGGAAGCGCGATTCGCTGACCTCCGTTTTCCCGCAGGAAATCCTGATATTCCGGTGAGTTCCGCAGCAATTGACCACCAACCTGGGTAAGCATGTCAACGTCGTGATCGGATAATTCAAGCGAAGTTGGAAGATTATTGAGATAGGACTTCAGTGAAGCGACCTGCACCGAGGAGAATGATATCGTCGCGTTATAGATTTGCGTTGATTGACCTTGAGCTTTCAGATGATTTTGAAGATCGCGCAGATTTTTCTGCAAAAGCGACCGGGTTTCGTCGTTATAGAGTCTGAATTGCGCGTCTGAAAAAGCCTCAAGGGTTTGCGTAACTGAAGGTTTCGCCGCCGACTCATCGAGACTGTGCTCAGGCGTCACTTCGGCATCGACGGAAATCACCAGTATGTTCTTCGGTATTTTCTTGATTTCAACCAACGATAAGCCGCTCTCAATGAGCTCAATCCGGTCAGTCAGGGCACGCAAACCCAGATTGTCGGAAACCCCGCCATCGACGAGATGAATATAGGGGTGCTTTTGCCGGTCACTGTAGGATTTTATACGCTGCTGAAGCTCCTGCTCCCTCGTATCTTTCGGGGTCTGAGACAGAATGTACCGAACAGGTGCAGACTGGTTCGGATCACATGACCCTGTGTAGTTTTTCAGCACTACGGGAGGAAACGCGATGGGCACGGCTGACGAGGCGGTAACGGCGCGGGCAATCGGAAATGAACCGAGATCTGAGCAGATAATGTCGAAATAGACTTGGACGAATGCGAAACGGCTCCCTCCCCCCAGATCGGTCGCATTGATTTCAATGTACGGCCCCTGATCCAGACGGATATCCGCAAATGTCCTGCCTTCAAAAATATGGTTATCGTAATACTCGATCGCCATTTCGGTTCGGTCAAAGCCACTGAAAATACTCTTCCACCAGTAGCTCGGATCGAACAGGCTTCGTATCAACTCCCCCTGGATGCTCTGCTTGAGGAACACTCTTTCGTAGTCAGAAAAGAGCTTGTCGCCAAACAGCCCGTAGTAGGCGGCGGTGAAACTGCCCCCCGAAACAGAGCTGATGCTGTCAACCTCATCCAGGAGCCTGATCTGCCGGCCGCGAGAATTGACCCGCGTGTCTCGCAATTCCTTGAGTACGCCATACGAGAGCGCGGCGGCACGGGTTCCTCCACCCGAAAAAGCCAGAAGAATCAGATGTCCACCGGGATCTCCATTGCGGGTATGGATCTGCCGATAGCCTGCCCCACTGTCAACGGCCTTTACAGGGTGATTTTGGGGCTTATACAAGGTTGAACAGCCCTGAACAAGCAAGAGCAGGGCGACAGA
>SXQV01000103.1 GCA_005792805.1 Methylococcaceae bacterium
GACTTACGCCAGCTACAGCGAATCCAACCGTGCCCCAACGGCGGTCGAATTGAGCTGCGCCAACCCTGAAGAGCCGTGCAGACTACCCAATGCCTTCCTGTCCGATCCGCCATTGAATCAGGTGGTTGCCAAGACAGCGGAAGCGGGCTTTCGCGGTCAGCTCAAGCAACTGCTGTATGGCGGCAACTACGATTGGAGCGCCGGCTACTTCAACACGATCAACAACGATGACATTCTGTTCATCAGCAGCGGTTATATGGCCAACATGGGCTATTTCACCAACGTAGGCGACACGCTGCGGCAAGGTTTGGAACTCAGCCTGAATGCCAGCTATGAGATGGTCCGCTTCGGTTTTAACTACACCTATCTCGACGCCACCTTTCAGACGCCCTTTGTTTCCAACAGCCCCAACAATCCCTACGCAAATGACATGGGCCAAACGTTTGTAAGACCGGGAGACTATATCCCCGGCCTACCCCAGAACATTCTGAAGGCTTACGCCGACTGGATGATTTTTGATGGGTTCACACTTGGTGCCAACCTCAACTACCAGAGCTATCAATACCTTCGAGGAGATGAGGCGAATCAGAATGCGCCGATTGATGGCTTTGCCCTGGTCAATCTTCTGGCGGAATACCGGTACAGCAAACACTTCGCGGTCTTTGGCCGCTTTGACAACATTTTCAACAACAATTACCAGACCTTCGGCAACTTTGGCGAGGCACAGGGGGTCTTGGGGGATCAGTACAATAATCCACGGTTCGTCGGGCCGGGAGCTCCCCAGGCGGGTTGGCTAGGCATCAAGCTCTCGTTGTGACCCCGCAGCAAGGATCTGACCAACTGATCCGCAATCCAGCAACGAGCGCCTGTAGCGCTGGAAAACCTTGGGCAAGGCTTGGCACCTTGGCGGCTCTGAACCGGCGCTTCATCACAATCAGCCTATCCTTATCATAAGAATTACTGATTCGATCAGCGGGCATTTCTATGTGAAACTTATACTCAATCTCAACAGAACCGACATGGGCGCACTCTTGGTAGAGCCCGCACTCATCGACCGTTCTCCTCCTTCGGCGACCCTCGTGGTCGCTTTTTTTTGCCCGTAACCCGCGCAAAAAAAATGCCCGCTAACAGGCGGGCTTTTTTATTCTTCTTCTTTTTATTTAGATGGCCAAGAGTCCTGAGACTTCACCGGCCGTTTCAGCGCTTGTTGTTGTTATTGTCTGCCCTTGCGGGCTTCTCCTCCTCCGATCCATCGGACCCACATTTGGGAATGGTTCCCAAGTGCGAGGGGTAGTCTAAAGTAATCGGAAAGTGTGTCCAGTTTTTTTTGCCTTGCGATCAGGAACTTTCTGAAAATCCAAGAATAGTCCTTAACAAACAGCACCCTAAAACCAGCCCACAGGCTGGACTAAGGGACGAAACCCGGCATGGCGACCGCTGCGCTGCCCCCCAATGCCACGCGAATCGCGGATTCATCCTGCCGCAACCCGGTTAGCCCAAAATCCGTGCGCTCCACGGATAACCGATCAAAGCCCGGCTGATCCGCGATTCGGTCCTTGGCCGGTAATGCCCGCCATGGCCGACTCAATCCACTCTTCGGCCTGGCGGTTGATGTCAGCCGCGCTGAGCGCCGATCCATCCAGTGCCGGCCCAATACAGATTTCGATAACGCCCGGATACTTCAGAAACCCGTTTTTGCCCCAAAATTCGCCCGCGTTATGCGCAACGGGAACGACGGGGCAATGCGCACGGTGAGCCAGCATGCCGCCGCTGGAACCATAATGCCCCTTCTCGCCTGGAGCGACCCGCGTCCCTTCCGGGAACAGTACCACCCAGCGGCCCGCCTCGATGCGGGCCACCCCGTCACGCAGAATCTGCTTCAGCGCCTGTGACCTGGCCTGCCGGTCGATTGCTATGGGTTCGAGCGTGGCCATCGCCCATCCCCAGACCGGAATACGCAACAACTCCTGCTTGAGGATGAAGACTACGGGTGGAAAGATCGCCTGCAAGGCGATGGTTTCAAACGCTGACTGATGCTTGCAAAAAACCAGCCCACCCTGAGCCTCCGGAATCTGCTCACGCCCGGTCACGCGATAGGTCAGATGACACACATGCTCAAGCATCCAGAGGTTGAAGCGAACCCACAGATTGGCCGCCCCATAGCGCGACTCGAACGAAAACGGCTTCATCAGCAGCATGATCGGCCCGAGCAGGAGCGTGGACAGGATCTGACCAGTCAGGTAAATGGCTGAGCGGGCGATGACACCGAAACTAGCCATGGAGGATATGTTGGGCGGCTTCATAAAGATTGGAACAGACAGGGATACCCAGTCCGGGATGCCGTGCGAGCGTTCGTTCCCCCTTGCCGGTTTCCACCAGAATAGGAGCAGCACCCACCGAACGTGCCGCTTCAAGGTCGCGGAAGGAATCACCCACCGCCGGGATACCCGCCAGATCCACCTGGAAGCGCTCAGCAAATGCGTGAAACAGGCCAGCCCTGGGTTTGCGGCATTCACAGAAATCCTCCGGCCCGTGCGGACAATGGAAGATCGCCTCGATTCGACCGCCCCGCGACTCAATCGCTGACAGCATACGGTCATGTATTCGCTTCAGCGTGGCCTCATCAAAATAGCCACGCGCAATGCCCGACTGATTGGTCAGCACCACGACGCGATAACCTTTCAGAGTCAGTAGCTCGATGGCCTCCAGACTGCCGGGAATGGGAACCCACTCATCCGGCGACTTGATGTAGGCATCAGAATCTTCATTAATGACTCCATCGCGGTCGAGAATGACAAAACGCTCCATGCGGCGGGCCGGTTCAGCTCTGTAGCCTGGAAATATCGGCAATATCGAGGAACAGCCCCTCGATGATGCCAAGCAAGCCCAGGCGGTTGCGGCGCAAGCCGGCATCCTCCGCCATGACCATCACGCCATCGAAGAAGCCATCGACCGGTACCCGCAACTGAGCCAGCCGCCGCAAAGCGTCCGTGTAATCGCGCTGCTGCAAGCTGGGAAGGATGCTTTCCCGGGCCTGACGCGCCGCTTCCAGCAAGGTCCTTTCAGCCACTTCAACCAAGATCGCAGCGTCGACATTGGCCACAACCTCCTCTTCGGATTTCTTGAGGATGTTGCGTATCCGCTTATTGGCGGCGGCCAGACTTGCTGCCTCCGGCAAGCGCCGAAATTCCTGCACCGCTTGCAGGCGCCGCTCGAAATCGACCAGACTGGCCGGCCAGACCGCCAGAACCGCTTCGAACTCGTCGGGCCGATAACCTCGGTCCAGCGAATACCCGCGCAGCCGCTCAAGCATGAAGGTATGCACGAGTTCCCGCGTCTTGACCGCATCAAAGTCATGGGTGAACTGGGCCAGCGCGGTATCCAGCAACTCCGGCACATCAAGGTCCAGATCGGCCTCGATAAACAGGCGAATCGCGCCCAGCGCCGCACGGCGGAGCGCATAGGGATCCTTGTCGCCCGTCGGAATCAGGCCGGCGCTGAAGATGCCGGTTAACGTATCCAGTTTTTCCGCCAGAGCCAGAATCAGGCCGGTGCCGGTAGCTGGCAAGGGACCACCCGATACCTTGGGGAGATATTGCTCCTCGATGGCGGCGGCAATCTCGGCAGGCTCGCCCTCGGCCAGCGCGTAATAACGGCCCATGGTGCCCTGTAGTTCAGGAAATTCGCCGACCAGGGTGGTCAGCAGATCTGCCTTGGCCAGCATGGCGGCCCGATCCGCCGCCGCGCTGTCCTGACCCAGCAGGCTGGCAATGCGTTTCGCCAGGGCCCGAACGCGCTGGTTTTTGTCAAACAGCGAGCCCAGGATTTTCTGGAATGTCACCTGCCCCAACGACTCAACCCGGCTTTCTAGCGTCCGCTTGCGATCCAGATTCCAGAAGAACTCCGCATCCGCAAGACGCGGACGCACCACGCGCTCGTTACCCTCGCGCACGGTGTCGAGGCGGGTGCTGTCGAGATTGCTGAAGGTGATGAAATTCGGCAGCAAGCGGCCCCCGGCATTCTTGACCGGGAAATACTTCTGGTTGTTCTGGATGGTGGTAATCAGTACTTCGGCCGGCAGCGCCAGATAGCGCGCCTCGATGCCTCCCAGCACAGGCACCGGCCATTCGACCAGGGCCGTAACTTCATCCAGCAGTTCGGCATCAATGACCGCCTGACCCTGGACGGTAGCGGCGGCCTCCCCAGCCAACACCTCAACCTTCTGCCTGCGTAATTCGAAGTCGGCAATGACATGCCCTTCGTTCAGCAGCCTGTCCACATATTCACCGGGCGAATTCAGCGATATTTCGCCGGTGCCGTGAAAGCGATGCCCCCGGGTAACCCGCCCCGTGGCGATCCCCAGAATCTCCGCCTCGATCACGTCATGACCAAACAGCAACACGACCCAATGAACCGGCCGCACGAATTCGGCCATGCCATCGCCCCAGCGCATCCGCTTGGCGATAGGCAATGCCGCCAGTGCCTGACGGAACACTTCGGGGAGCAGGTTCGCCGCCTGCACGCCCTTGACGGTCTGGCGGACGGCCACCCAGGCCCCCTTGCCGGTTTCCAGCGTAATCAACTGGTCTGCTGTCGCATGACAGCTACGCAGAAAGCCTTCCAGCGCTTTACTGGGAGAACCATCCGTCTGGAAGGCGGCATTAGCGGCAGGACCCCGGCGTTCAACTTCCTGATCCGGCTGCGACACTTGCAGACCCCTGATGACCAGCGCCAAACGGCGCGGCGTCGCATAAGGGAGGATTTCGGCAAACGTGAGGCCAGCCTTCGTCAGCCCGGATTCAACGTGGCTTTGCAGGGCTCGGCTGAGCGTCAGCAGGGATTTGGGGGGTAATTCCTCGGTGCCCAGTTCAAACAGGACATCACGGCTTTCAGTCATGGCGGGCGCCCTTCTGGTTCAGCATCGGGAAGCCGAGACTTTCCCGGCGTTGGTAGTAGGCTTCAGCGACGGATTTTGCCAGCTCACGAACCCGCAAAATGAAACGCTGGCGCTCGGTTACCGAAATCGCCTTGCGTGCGTCGAGCAAATTGAACGCATGGGAGGCCTTCAACACCATCTCATAAGCGGGCAGGGGCAAATCTGCCTCAATCAGGCGTTTGCACTCACGCTCGTAGGTGTCAAACGCGCCAAACAGAAACGCGGTATCCGCCTGTTCAAAATTGAAGGCCGACATTTCCACCTCGTTCTGGTGGTAAACGTCGCCATAGGTCACCACGCCCTGCGGGCCGCGCGCCCACACCAGGTCATACACACTTTCCCTGGATTGAAGGTACATGGCGATGCGTTCGAGGCCGTAGGTAATCTCGCCGCTTACCGGCCGGCAATCGATCCCGCCGACCTGCTGAAAATAGGTGAAC
>SXQV01000104.1 GCA_005792805.1 Methylococcaceae bacterium
CCGCGAACACGCCAAATGCCCCCGCGCCTTCCTCGACATCCAGGATCACAGAGTCCACAACCCCGGCGGCTACTTCCCTTACACCCCGGCCGTGCCCATGCTCTATGGCCTGAAGAAGGCAATCGAACTGCTGCTGGAAGAGGGCATGGACAACGTCTACGCCCGTCACGCCCGACTGGCCGAAGGGGTGCGCCGCGCTGTCGGTGCCTGGGGCCTGCCCATGTGTGCCAAGGACCCCAAGTGGTATTCCAACAGTGTCACCGCCATTGTCGTGCCGGAAGGCTTCGACGCCCGCGATGTCATGCACTACGCCTACCACCGCTACAACCTGTCGCTGGGCGCCGGCCTCTCGGAAGTCCTCGGCAAGGTGTTCCGCATCGGCCACCTCGGCGACCTCAACGAACTGATGCTGGCCAGCGCCATCGTCGGCTCGGAAATGGCCATGCTCGACGCCGGTATCCAGATTACCCCCGGCAGCGGCATCGCCGCCGCGTCGGAGTATTGGCGGCAGACAGCGGCGCCGCTGGCGGCGAGGGGATAAGATGAAAGCAGCGGAAATCCGGCGACGCACTGGGTTTCCGCTGCACTGCAAACAGTGGGGTACATTTGCTTTGGAGGAAATATGAAACGTAAACTAATATCAGCGCTCAAGGATGCTCTTTTCGATTACCACTATTCGTTTATATCGAAAAAAGCAGTGAACATCATTAATCTGTGTGGTTACTATGGCTTCGATGAAATGTCAGATGCCTTGCAATTAGAATTGGAAAAACTGCAAATCCAACTACCGCAGTTAGTGACTCTTGATAAGTTACTGGAATGCCTTGAGAAGAAAAACTCCCGCGAGTTCAGGGTGGATTCGTTCTTCCACCGCCACCAGGAGGAGATGTCCGAGCAACTCACATTCAACCCAACCTTCCATGTGCAAATAGGTGATGAATCAAGCCTCATTGCCGAAATAGGGGAAATTCGCCGCCAGTTAAACCAGCCACGGATCAATATGGCCCCACTGATCAGCCATATCGGAAAAATGGCAAGGCAAGCCGGTGACTTGAACTTTGAGGAAGAAGTGTAATAGCCCGGTAGGCTGGGTTGAAGCATCGCGAAAACCCAGCTTTTCCAGCCACTCGCTGGGTTTCGTTCCTCAACCCAGCCGACAGCTTGACGGAATGACAAAAGCAGGCTGGTAACCAGTCGTCCAATATGCCACACGGTAAAAATGCGAACCTATCAGCGCTTGCGTATTGACGGGGCCTGTTACTTCTTCACCGGAAACCTGGCGGAACGCGGGGTCATAATCTTACTCATCCAACAAAACGACTCTGCACCCAAACATGCAACGCTCTAAATTTTCAATTCTGCTGACTTGAATCAAGCGATGCCAACCATCCTGCGAATTGGCCCTTACCGTTTCTTCTTTTTTGCCGGTGACCGGGATGAACCTCCACACATCCACGTCGAACGGGAGGACAAACTTGCAAAGTTTTGGCTTGACCCGGTGCGTTTGCAAAGCAGTGGTGGGTTTACTCGAAATGAAATTATCCGCATCCAGAGAATCGCCGGCGAATATCAAATACAGTTAAAGGAGGCCTGGAATGCTTACTTCCATGATTGAAATCGAGTTGCCAACGACGGAAAACATCACCATCACAGAGGATACTTTGACCGTGGATTTGAGTGACGGCAGAACCATATCTGTTCCCCTGGCGTGGTACCCTCGGCTAAGTTACGCCTCCCCATCCGAGCAGAATAATTGGCGCCTGACTGGAAAAGGGTACGGGATACATTGGGAGGACCTCGACGAAGACGTCAGCGTGGAGGGACTTCTGGCGGGCAGACCCTCGGGCGAGAGCCAAACATCCTTCAGAAACTGGCTTGCAAGCCGCAATTCCCCGCCCGCCGCCTGACCTGGGCATCAATATTCGTGGCCTACCGCTCTCCCAACCCATCGCGCCCTGAACACGATCCAATCCCGCCCCAAGTCCAGCCATGACCCTACCCAAAATCCTCGTCACCCGCCGCTGGCCGGAGCCTTGCGAAGCCCGCTTGCGTGAACGGTTCGACGTCACCTTCAATACCGGCAACCATCCGCTGACTCTGGAAGAACTGGGTACTGCCCTGCGTGATTACGATGCGGTACTGCCGACGGTATCTGACAGGCTGCCGGCGGAGGTGTTTGCTGCCGGGCCACTACGCTGCCGCCTGCTAGGCAACTTCGGCGTCGGCTTCAATCACATCGATATTGAAGCGGCCAGGCAACGCGGCATGGTCATCACCAACACGCCGGACGTGCTGACCGAAAGCACCGCCGACATTGCCATGATGCTGATGCTGATGGCGGCACGCCGGGCCAGCGAGGGCGAACGTCTGCTGCGCGCCGGGCACTGGACCGGCTGGCATCCGACCCAGCTGCTCGGCACGCAGGTGACCGGCAAGACGTTGGGCTTGATTGGCTTTGGCCGCATCGCTCAGGCCATGGCCACCAAAGCCCACTTCGGCTTCGGTATGCCCATCGTGTTCTACACGCCCCGGCCGGTGGCATCCGGGTTGCTGGAACACTTCCAGGCGCGGCAACTGGACTCCATCGAGGCGGTGATGCGCGAGGCGGATTTCGTCGCCCTGCACTGTCCCGGTAGCGCGGCCAACTACCATCTGATTAACGCCGGCCGCCTGGCCCAGATGAAGCCCTCTGCCATCCTCATCAATACGGCTCGCGGCGACGTGATCGATAACCCGGCGCTGATTGCCGCATTGCGTGAGCGCCGGATTGCGGCGGCTGGTCTGGATGTTTATGAAGGGGAACCGAAGCTGGACCCCGCCTTCCTCGAACTCGACAACGCCGTCCTGCTACCGCATCTCGGCAGCGCCACCACAGAAACCCGGGTGGCGATGGGCATGAAGGCGATTGATAACGTCGAAGCCTTCTTCAAGGGCGAGGCACCCCCCAACCGGGTCATCTGAACCCGCCATGAATTCTGCCGTAACCAGAGCCCTGCAATGGCCGCAAGGACTGCTGGCACAGGGCGAGCCTGATCGCCAATGGACGCAGCTCCACCCGGCGTTCTGTGAACTGATGCAGGCCCATCGGCTGCCTCCATCAATGGCTCAGTCTTATGCTTCGGTCGTCCTGCACCTTGCCGCCTGGGTCATGCAGCAGAAAGCCCCGCATGACTCCTATGTTCTGGGCCTCAATGGGGCGCAAGGCTCCGGCAAATCAACACTTTCCGCCTTTCTGGCGCTGGCGCTTACCGCAATCCATCACCAGCGGGTAGCCGTTATTTCCATTGACGACCTTTACCAGACCCGGGCAGAACGCGAACAGCTGGCGCGTGACATCCATCCGCTGTTGGTGACACGGGGTGTTCCGGGTACCCACGACATTCCGCTGGGAATGAATCTGCTCCGCGAGCTGATGAAGGCGGAGAACACCACGCTCACGCCCCTGCCCTCCTTCTGCAAAGCCAGCGATGAACGACGGGCACGTTCGGACTGGCGCTGTTTTCAGGGCAGGCCGGACATCATTGTTTTCGAGGGATGGTGTGTCGGAACCCTGCCTCAGGATGAGTGTGACTTGATAGAGCCCATCAACAGGCTGGAGCGGGAGGAGGATCATGACGGCCACTGGCGCCGGTACGTTAACCAGCAATTGCAGGGCAGTTACGCCACCCTGTTCGCGACACTGGACGGGTTAATCCTGTTGCAGGTACCCGATATGGCTCGGGTCATTGCCTGGCGGACGCAGCAGGAAAAACAGCTGGCGGTCAACACTGCCTCAGCGGATCAGCGATTGCTCGATACCCCCGCGCTGGAGCGTTTCATCATGCATTACGAACGCCTCACCCGGCACAACCTGAAAGAAATGCCGGGCAGAGCAGACATCACCCTGAAGCTGAACGATCAGCACGACTTTTCCGCCGTGGACTTCCGGAAACCCAGGGAGAAGAGCCATTAAGCTCTGCTACCTCTCGTATTTTTGGCGTGCTAGCATTCAGTGCGGGTCAGGACAACCGGTTTTCCTCGCCCGGCTAGACAAAAATCAGAAACATTGACTTAAGAGGAGAGTGTTCATGAGTTTCGATATCAAACGTCTGTGCAAGCGTGAGTTCAACGTCGGGACGAAAGACCAGAAGATTCGGCTCGGGGCCGGAGTGGGCATCATGATTTTCGCCTCGATCATCGAGAGCGGCATCCTGATGCTGGCGGGGCTTCTGGTGGCGGGCCTGGCGTTGCTGAAATGGTGCCCGGCGTATACCGCCATGGGCAAGACCACGGTTGAACCCGGCGACCAGCCACCCATCATTTAGGCGTCTACCGGTGTCGTGCGGAACACACGGCACCGGCAAAAAGGCTTGCCCTGCCTGTGCCCTGCGCCGGGAAGCGATCGTCTGAGACGTTGCTCTTTACTGGGCGAGCAGGCGAGCCAGGCTATCCCGGACCTTGCTGATGCGTTCGCCCTGTTCGGCCTCATCCATGGCGGCAATGGCATGCCAGTCCCCGAACAGGCCGAGAATGGCGGAAGGATGTTGCAGGGCTTTGTAATCGGTCTGGAGCAATTCCAGTTGGCGGGCGCGACGGTCTTCCGCCCGTGCGGAGGACGTTGGCAAATCCAGCAGGATTTCGAGATCAAGCAGCAACCTGCTCCGCTCAACTCTTCCGGCATCGAGCATGGCCGGCGTAACCTGCGAAGCGCGTTCAAACCTTTTCGCGAGTTTCTGTTCCAGCTCCGGAATCAGCGATTCGGACTCCTTCCAGAGTGACAGAAGACGCTGCCCCGGCTCCCCTCCGGGTTCCGCGCCCGAGAGCATTTCCGTCTCCCATGCCGTGGCCCATGCCGCCTTCTGTTCGATCAGGTCGAACCATGCGAGCTGTTTGGCACCCCGAAGCTGCTTGCCGAGTGTGCGGGCTCGACTCAGTAACGCTTCAGCCTGCTGATCCAGCTCATCACGACGGGGACGCCGGCCATCCGCCGGAGGCTCCTCATCCCATTGTTCCTTGAACCGGGCAACACCGGCATCGAGCTGTAGCTGGCTGGGCCCTGCTTCAAGCAGGGTTTGCAATTCCGCGAGATGGGCTTGCCGGCCCGCGCTCCTCTCCTGATGCCGCGCCTCATGCTGTTGGCGTTCCGCATCGCGGCGCGCAAAGACACTGTCGATGGCCTCCCGAAATGAGCGCCATAGCTTCTCGTCCATTGGCCGTGGCAAATGCAGGTTGCTGACCGCACGCCATTGCTGCTGAAGATGACGGGCCTGATCCATGGCGGCACGCAGATCGGGTTCCTGTGGCAGTTGCCGGGCCATGACCAGCAGACGCTGCCGCCGGTCGATCTCGGCCTGAATGTGAGGCTGGATTTTTTCATCCAGACGCTGCATCAGCGCATGGAAGCGGGTCTGTAGCCGGCGCTCGTCTCGCGGACCGGCCTGAGCCATCCCCCGCCAATGGTTTCGCAGGGCCTGCCGTTGTCCCTGCACCTCGGCGGGATTGATGGTGTCTGCTTCCAGTCCTTGCAACCATTGCTCAGTCTCATCCAGCAAGGCGGACTTGGCCAGACTGATCGCATCCTGCCGGGCATTGCGCTCGGCTCGTTCAGCGAGAATAGGCACATAGGCGCAATTCAGCGCGTGCTCGAATTGCTGCCATTGCGCCTGTGAACCACGACTCAGCTTGTCCAGCCGTTTCCACTCGTCACGGAGTCGCGGAACGGCCTCGGCAATATGAACCCGGCTGGTGCCCCCGACCGTCAGTGCCTCCGCTTCCTCCAGCAATTTGTCACGCGCCTGCTGGGTACTCCAGCGCGCCCAGTCCCGAACCTGCCCCAGCCTGCCCTGCAACAGGTGATATTGGCTGGCCAGCGCCTGCGGTGGCAGGCAGTCAACGGTCATCTGATCCAGTGCACGGGCGAGAGTGAGGGCCTGATGCGAGGCTCCCGCTTCCAGTGCCTGATCGAGCTGATCCAGCTTCAGACGAAACGCCTCCGCATCGATCATCGGCAAGGGCTTGACCGGTTTTTTCGGGATTCGCCGGGGCGATGGATGACCACAGCGAGCCAGCCAGTCCGCTTGCAGCGCCTGCCGGGTTTCAGAATGATCGGGTTTGGGTAACTGATTCCAGGCATCGGCCAGATCCTGGCTGACTTCCTCTGCGGCGGTCTCCATGAGGAATGTGCGGCACTCCGCCACCCGGCGCGCCTCTTCCTCCAGCATGGATAACCTTGAGCTGATCTCGTCGAGCTTCAGGGTAACGTCCTGCTGCTTGCCATGCCCATGAACCCAGGCCGGCAGGGAACCCAGCTGATCGGTCAGTGATGCCGCCAGCGCCTTCATTTGCTCAATGGATTCCTGGCGGCTGACGCCCATCGTTTTCAACAGCGTGCGCGCTGCTCCGGCCAGCTCATCCAATCGCCGCAGAGTGGCCGCTTCCTCCTGCTCATATTCGCCCGCCTGACGGACGAGCGCATGACAGTCCTGCAAGTCTGGCCCCTCGGGTACGGCGGCCAGGCGTTTACGCAAGTCATAAAGCTGAGCCGGGGCAATGGGCCGGGTGGCTACCAGCTGTCGCAGTTGATTATGGAGACCATCAACCAGTTCCGTGCGGCGCACCTGTTCGGCGTGCTGCTTCAAAATTTCCTGACAATACCGGTAAACCCCGCGATCCTTGTCCCGCATCCGCTGCGCGAGGTGGCTGAGCCGATCGAAGTCAGTGATTCTCTCCGCCGCCAATAGCCGAATGTCAGCCAGCCGCGCACTGGATGCCACCTGCTCCAGCGCTTCCTCATCCGGCAACTGGTCGAGCCAGCCCATCGCCTGAATCTTGTGAGCACTTGAGCAGAGGGCGGCTATCCAGACATCCAGGGCATCATCCGGCGCCGGATCGATTCCCTCCTGGCCCAATCGCTGTCCCAGATTCCGCGCATTCGCGACCCGTTCGTCAGCCGTTCCAGACGCTAACAGCCGTTGTCTCAGGGTTTCGATGGCGGGCTCGGATTTAAGCGGTTTCGACGCTGCCGATGCGGCTGGCGCGGGACGGGAACCGAACAGTCGGGCAAGCAAGTTTTTCATGGCGTACTCAGAATGGATACATCAACGGCTTTTTCACGCGGTCATTCGGGGCGTCAGAGTTTTTTGAAAGCCCGGGTGGCCGCCTCCAGCGTTTCCTCGATAACGGCCTCGTCATGGGCGGCAGAGACAAAACCCGCCTCAAATGCCGATGGCGCCAGATAGACGCCCTCGTCCAGCATCGCATGGAAAAATCGATTGAAGCGTTCGGTGTTGCAGGCCATGACCTCCGCGAAGTCCCTCACCTGTGCCTGATCGGTGAAGAACAGACCAAACATGCCCCCGACCGCATTGACAGCGAGGGGAACGCCCGCCTGATCGGCCCGCTGCCTGAGGAGATCGGCGAACTGGCGGGTTGTTTGTGTCAGCTTTGCAAAAAATCCCGGCTCGCTGATGAGTTCCAGCGTTTTCAGCCCCGCCGCCAGAGCCACCGGATTGCCGGAAAGCGTGCCCGCCTGATAAACCGGCCCCCGGGGCGCCAGCATTTCCATGATGTCACGGCGTCCGCCAACCG
>SXQV01000105.1 GCA_005792805.1 Methylococcaceae bacterium
CACGCACGGCCTCGATTACGGGTGGTTTTGTGGCCCTGAGTCTTGCTGTTCAGCACCTGATGAAAATACGGCGGCTGAAAGTCAATCCGATCCATGGTCAGATTGCGTCGGTTTCTGTAGGTATCTGCCAGGGTGTGCCCGTGCTGGATCTCGACTATCGGGAAGACTGTGATGCTGAAACCGATATGAACGTCGTCATGAATGAAGCGGGCGCTTTCATCGAAGTGCAGGGTACGGCCGAAGGCCATGCTTTCCGGCGTAACGAACTGGATGCCATGCTTGATTTGGCCGCCAAGGGCATCACCGATTTGATGCAGCATCAGCGAGAAGCCCTGGAGGCTCCCCGGGGTTAGGATGTTGTTCGTAGCCGCTTCCAGGAAAGCGGCTGTGCGATTGAAGTCGCGGACCCACCGTTATGGAAAGGCCCGCGCAAGCTTTTTCGCTAGGCCGGACGCCCCGCTTGTATCGCTTCGGGTACTTCCACCAGCTTGCCGGTCTTCACGTCATAGATGAAGCCGTAAATCGGGATGTAGTTGGGTACCAGCGTGTGGTTCCGGATACGGTTCACATCTTCCAGTACGCTGAGCTCATTGTTCCTGAACGTCAGCCAGTTGATGTATTTGCCATCGCTAGACCCTGGAGTTTTGCCGTGATCATGCCAGCCGCTGGCGTCAACCGAGGCGGTATCGAGGCTGCTCGTCAGAAGATCGCTCATGATGTCGTTGCTGAACAATTGCATGCCGCAATCGGTGTGATGAATAACGAAGAACTCCTGGGTACCCAGCAATTTGTGAGAAATGACCAGCGAGCGGATCGCATCATCGCTGGCGCGACCGCCGGCATTACGGGTAACGTGGGCGTCGCCTTCGGACAGGCCCGCATATTTGGCCGGATCCAGCCGGGCATCCATACAGGTCAGGATCGCAAAGCCACGCGCCGGGGGCAGGGCCAGGTCACCCTTGGTGAAACTGCTGGCGTAGCCTTCGTTGGCTTTCAGAACTTCGGTCAGAATCTTGCTCACAATCTGTATCTCCTCTCGTGGTTTTGTATTGTTTTTCAGGTCGGTTAATTCCCGACGCCGCTAAAAACGACCAGACCCCATTCAGCTCTGGCTGAGGTTTGGCGTTCTTTTTTTAAGGTTACCGAAGATGAAAAAAGTTCTCCTCGCCAGTAACAATCCCGGGAAGATCCGCGAGATTCAAGCCATGTTAGCAGAGCATGATTTGACGGTGATACCTCAGTCAGATTTCGGCGTTGTCGAGGCGGATGAAACGGGGTTAACCTTCGTCGAGAACGCGCTGATCAAGGCGCGTTACGCTTCTGAGCTCTCGGGTTTACCCGCCATTGCCGATGATTCCGGGCTGGAGGTGGATTTTCTTGGCGGAGCCCCCGGCGTTTATTCCGCCCGCTATGCGGGGCCGGGTGCAACGGATGCCAAAAACAATGAGAAATTACTGGCAGCCCTGGCGGGAGTCCCTTTTTCGGTGCGAACCGCCCGCTTCCGCTGTGTGATGGTGTATCTACGCCATGCCTCAGACCCTAGCCCCATCATTGCCGAAGGCGCATGGCCCGGAGTGATCCTGGAGGCGGCGCGAGGCGGTGGCGGCTTCGGTTACGATCCGCTGTTTTACGTGCCTGAGTGCGAGTGTGCCTCGGCCGAACTGGACCCCGGCACAAAAAACCGGCTCAGTCATCGGGGTCAGGCGCTGCGTTCGCTGGCGGCAGCCATGATGAGTACGCACGGTGCGCTTGCTGGTGCTTCTTGAACCCGGTAGGTTATCGAATTCATCTGATCTCAACGAAGGCAGCATCCATGAAACGCCATTCCTTCCAACACAAGCGCTGGGTGGTCGGTATCACCCTCCCCTTTTGCCTCAGTGCAGCCGCCGAAACCAATCCCATCTACGCAACCCTGAAGCAAGACATCCTGATCAACGCGGATTATTGGACCCAAAAGCCGCAGATCATTGGTGCCGGTTTGGGGTTCACTCAAATTCTGGGGGTTCCTGGTGCGGCCACCACGCCGGAGGGTCAGCAGGCGGTGATAGACGCTGGTGGCGCGTGGGAAATCTTGAGCACCTCCAACCCTGCCCCCCCGCTACGGGCCTACACCTCAGCGACGTCCCCTCAAGGCATGGCCATGGGTTATGGCAAACCCATCGTCGGCGGTGGTGGTTTTCCGGTGGAGTTCAGTTGGCCGGTCTTGCCGAGCACAGTGGATGGCTCAGACTTTGAAGTGACGTTGAATACCGGAAAGAAAGTCATCGCCCAGGCTGCCTCCATCAATCCAAACCTGGAATACAACGAGCGCAGTACGGTGGTCATCACCAGTGATGCATTTGGCAACCGGACCGCACCCGGTACGCCGGGAGCCATCTATCCCGTCAAGCTCAGGATCGTCCGTGACGCGACACCGCTGACGCTGGCTGGACCGAGAGGAAGGATGAAATCGGCTGTCGGCATGACTTACGGCAACGGGAAAAATCCCATGACCGGCTACCATGCCGGCCCCAAACTCTGCGCCGCCAAGCTGAGTCGGCTATCCACGGCCGGTGAGGCCGGACCCGCTGTTTTCACCGCTGGCTATCTTCCCAATGATGGGGCAGCCCTTTACGGCAGCGGCGCACAATATCGCCTGCGGGTTCTGACCACCGGTGGCTTTTCCCCGGACGGCGTCCGCTCTCTTTATCCCACGGAGTTTTCCGGCTTCTTCAAAATCCAGTTGAACGACCGTGGCGGCAAAACCGTTTATCTCACCGAGACCAACAAAACCTACAGCCTGAAGGCAGGTTCCATTACTGTACTGGGCCTGGCTGATCTGGCCACCGCTGAAGACAGCTACGATGACGGTTACGTTGAAGATCATGACAACCAGATCGACATCATTCTGCAGGGAGATGAAGCGGTCATGCGGCGCATCACGAATGTCCTGGTGCCGTCCACCACACCGCCTTACCAGCCTTTCTACAATCCCGGGGGGCCAGGAAACAATCCAACCCCGGGCGTCACTTATACAAAGCCCACCTCATCCATCAAACAGCCTGTCACCATCGCCATCGACGATCCCATGACCGTGACGTATGGAGCTCTGCCCCAGTAACACGGATAAAGGGATCAGGCATCAATTCGATGTGGCCCGAGAAAATACGCGACCGTGAAGGTGAGCTCGGTAGGCGGCTGCTTGCGGAAACCCAGCAATCAACGGCGACCCGCCGGGTTTCGTTAATCAACCCATTAGCCTACGGGCTGCGCAGTTGCGGCAGATGACTGATCAGG
This sequence comes from Methylococcaceae bacterium, assembly GCA_005792805.1. Lineage (GTDB taxonomy): Bacteria > Pseudomonadota > Gammaproteobacteria > Methylococcales > Methylococcaceae > UBA6136. The sequence goes on from SXQV01000105.1 coordinate 3,277, forward strand.
TTTTCGGATGGATCAGACGAAATGTCAGATTGATGCGTGGGGCGGTCAGGCCGGGTGCTTTCGGAATGCGGTGTTGCCAGTGAGACTGAAAAGAGCCACCCATCGTCAGGAGACTGCCATGCGTCAGCGGCAGATGCAGAACCTCGCGGGTGGTGTTGTGGCGGATATCGAAACGGCGTTCGGCACCCAGGCTGAGTGAGGCAATGAACGGCTCGGGTCCGAGTTCCGGTTCATTGTCGGCATGCCAGCCCATGGCATCCTGGCCGTCCGCATAGCGGTTGCCGAGTACGCTGTTGAAGCGCTGGCCGCAAAAAGCCTCCAGTCGGGATTTCAGTGCCAGCAGACCGGGCGTCCAGGGGCGGGGTTCGTGCCGTACCCCCGAATAGTGATAGACCGCGTCGGGATCGCCATGCCAGGCTACGCGTCGCGGCACGCGGATCGAGTGGCCGGCAACCCGGATAGACTCCTCGTGCCAGTCCATGGCGGCTTGCAGTGAAAAGAAGAGTCTGTCCGCCTCGTCGGTGCCAAGGAAAGCTTCGTGATAGTCGATTTCACCGTTCCGATTTAACAGAGGCATGGCGATTGGGGTATGCTTCCGGGCCGTTGGCTGTCGTGATTCCTGACTGTCATCCAGACAGCCGTTAGCTTACGTCAGTCGTCCCTCTCAATCCATTGGTTAGCTACGGATATGTCCAGTATCGAAACTGATTCCTTCGAACCCGGTAATTTTTTCGTCAGGCTGATATACAGCGTGGTTTATGTCGTCATCCTTGGCATTGTGCGATTCGTGTTGTGGGGTGTGCTGCTGGTGCAGATCGTCATGCATCTGATAGGCGCTCAACCCAGCACCGGTGCGCAGCGAGTCGGCAAGTCGGTAGCGGATTACATTTATCGCATCTGGCTCTATTTGAGCTACAACACCCACGACAGGCCATTTCCCTTCAATAGCCGCAAAGGGTCCATGGATTAAGCAGGATTTGCCTGGCAGCCCCTTTTCGCCCGCAACGACCGCCGAGCGGTCAACTCAGGTTCTAACGTCAACAACCATCAGTGAGGAGTGACATGATGCAAAACGCAAGCTTCAAAGTGACCGGCATGAAATGTGGCGGTTGCGAGAAAAATGTTCAATCAGCCGCCGATGCGGTGTCTGGTGTGCTATCAAGCAAGGCGTCCTCCAGGGATGGCAGCGTCGAGGTCTCGTTTGACGAGACCAAAACCAGTCTGGATGTCATCAGGCAGGCGGTTCAGGCCAAGGGCTACCCGCTGGCCTGAGCGGGTTTTGGGCGAATCATTGAGCCTGCGGGTCGAAAGGAGCCGAGCCAGTCGATGAGGACTCCTGTCAGGATCGCTGTCTCCGGGGCGGCGGGGCAAATCAGCTATTCCCTGCTGTTCCGGCTCATCGCCGGCGATCTGCTGGGTCACGCTCAGCCCATTACGCTCAGTCTGCTGGAAGTGCCCGCGCTCTTGGGTGCGCTCGACGGCGTAGTCATGGAATTGGCCGACTGCGCCGCGCCGCTCCTGCATGGCGTCAGTTGTCACAGTGATCCCGTTGCGGCGTTTGCCGGTGCCGACGTGGTGTTTTTGGTGGGGGCTCGCCCGAGGGGGGCGGGGATGGAGCGGCGTGATCTCCTTGAAGTTAACGCCGAAATTTTTTCGGTGCAGGGTCGCGCCCTGAACGAGTCCGCTCATCGCGACGTCAAGGTTCTGGTGGTCGGCAATCCGGTCAACACCAATGCGCTGATCGCCCTGTCCAATGCCCCCGATCTGCCACCGGAGAATTTCGCAGCGATGACCCGGCTCGATCACAATCGTGCGGTCAGTCTGCTGGCATCCCGCACCGGGCATAATCCAAGCGATGTCGAAGGCGTGATCGTCTGGGGTAACCATTCCACCACCCAGTTTCCCGACATTCATCATGCTCGCGTCGGTGGCCGGCCCGTTATTGATTGGGTGGGCCGCGACTGGTACGAACAGACTTTCATTACCACCGTGCAGAATCGCGGGGCCGAGGTCATCCGTGTGCGCGGCAAATCCAGCGCCGCCTCAGGGGCCAATGCCGCTCTGGAGCATATGCGCGACTGGGTGCTCGGGACGCCGGAAGGCTGCTGGGTCAGCATGGCCGTGCGCAGCGATGGCAGTTACGGTGTCGAGCCGGGGTTGGTGTTCTCCTTTCCTGTCACCCTTTGCGAGGGTACTTGGCGCATCGTGCCGAACCTTCCCCTTGACGATTTCAGCCGCGCCCGCATCCGGGCGAGCGAAGCGGAGCTGATATTGGAGCGTGATATGGTGAGGCATTTGATGGCATAGGCCATGCCGTTCATGCTTGCAGAATGGCTCATTCCTGTTGCTTATGAGTCGATATGGTCAAGGCGTTCACCATCCCGGTTGCTGCAGAAGCAGGTCAACGCTCAAGCGTTTTTTCCATCTCCAATACTGCCTGTGTCGTCCGCAGGACCGCATCGGGATTGAGCGAAATGCTGTCGATGCCGCATTGCACCAGGAATTCGGCGAATTCCGGGTAATCGCTGGGGGCCTGGCCGCAGATACCGATCTTGCGGCCCGCTGCCTTGGCGTCGCGGATGACCGAGGCAATCGAGCGCATCACCGCCGGGTTCCGCTCGTCGAAGATGTCGGCGACGATCGCGGAGTCGCGGTCCACGCCGAGGGTGAGCTGGGTCAGATCGTTGGAGCCGATTGAAAAGCCGTCGAACACCTCGGCGAACTCCTTCGCCAGCAGGACGTTACTGGGCAGTTCGCACATGACATAAACCTCCAGCCCGTTCTCGCCGCGCTTGAGGCCGTTCCTGTCCATTTCCGCCAGCACGCGTTTGGCTTCCTCCACGGTCCGGCAAAACGGAATCATGATCTTCAGGTTGGTCAGGCCCATGTCGTCACGGACCTGCTTCATCGCCCGGCATTCCAGCGCGAAACCGTCACGGTAGCGCTCGTTGTAATAGCGGCTGGCACCCCTGAAGCCGATCATCGGATTTTCCTCGGCCGGCTCGTAGGGCTGGCCGCCAACCAGATTGGCATATTCGTTGGTCTTGAAGTCGCTCATGCGGATGATGACGTCGTTCGGGTAAAACGCCGCCGCGATCATCGCCACGCCCTGTGCCAGCCGCTCAACGAAGAACAGCGGCTTGTTGTCGTAGCCCGCCGTCAGCCGGTCGATGGCGTCTTTTACATCCGGATCGGTCAGGCGGTCGTAGTCCAGCAGTGCCTTGGGATGGATCTTGATCGAGTTGGAAATGATGAACTCCTCGCGGGCCAGACCCACCCCGTCGTTGGGCAGGAAGGACAGGCGGAAGGCTTCCTCGGGATTGCCGACGTTCATCATGATTTTGGTGCGCGGTCGTTGCAGCTCGGCCAGCGACTGGCGCTCGACCTCAAACGCCAGCCGCCCGTCGTAGACGTTGCCGGTGTCGCCCTCGGCACAGGAGATGGTGACCTGCTGGCCGTCGCGCAGCCGCTCGGTGGCCCGCTCGGTGCCCACCACCGCCG
>SXQV01000106.1 GCA_005792805.1 Methylococcaceae bacterium
CCAGGGTGTCGGTATCAACGATAAGCATATCGAGGTCATCATTCGTCAGATGCTGCGAAAGGTTGAGATCACTGATCCGGGAGATACCACATTCCTGCGTGGGGAGCAGGTTGATCGCGCACGCTTCCATGAAGAAAATGACAGGGTAGAAACAGAGGGCAAGATCCCGGCGTGCTTTGAGCCAATGCTTTTGGGTATCACCAAGGCATCGCTGTCGACGGAATCCTTCATCTCTGCCGCTTCGATCCAGGAGACCACTCGGGTTCTCACGGAGGCAGCTATCCGTGGATTGAGCGATAAGTTGATGGGACTTAAGGAAAATGTCATTGTCGGTAGGTTGATACCTGCGGGTACGGGACTTGCCTATCATCTCGATAGGAAGCGTCGATCCGAGCAAGGTGAGATTGATGAAGCTGATGAGTCGCCGGTGATGGATACCAGCGATGTCGAGGAGGCGCTCAAGCAGGCCTTGAGCGAGTAAATCTGCAGGCAGCTTGCATCACTTTTTGATTCTTGCTCCGCTGAGCAAGGTGGGGAATGGTTAGCCGGCATTCCATGCTGCGACGCGTGGAATGATCGGAAGGTGTGAAAATTGGAGCGTCAGGCATGAATAAAGCAGTTCTCGGATTTATCGCGGGTATGGGGTTTCTCTGGCTTGGGGTTTCTGTATCTCAGGCCTCCGGCGATTCGGTGATGGGTAAGAAAAAGTTTTACACCTGTGAGGGTTGCCACTCTGTCGCCGGATATACCAACGCCTATCCGACCTACCATGTCCCTCGTATCGGTGGTCAGCATGCCGACTACGTTATATCGGCGCTCAAGGCTTACCGAGAGGATGAGCGGAAGCATGGCAGCATGAAGGGTAATGTCGACAACCTGTCCGAACAGGACATGGAAGATATTGCTGCCTATGTCTCGAAATTTCGCGGAATGAATTCGACCCTGCCAGTGACGGGTGATGTGCAGGCGGGTCGGGCCAAGGCGGCGATGTGTGCTAGTTGCCATAGTGAGGATGGTAACAGTGAGAACAGTATGTTCCCTCGGTTGGCTGGGCAGTACGAAAGTTATTTGCTGCGTGTTCTCCAGGAGTACAAATCAGGGGCGAGAGCGAATCCTATGATGATGGGATTCGCTGCGACTTTGAGTGAGGAAGATATGAAGGATATTGCGGCCTTCTATGCCAGCCAAAAGAAGGGTCTGACGATCCCGCAGGACTGAGTTCTGGTTCCTGTGTCCAACTGTGGAGGCCCGAACGGACGGCTTTATTCCGGTGGTTTGCTCTCAATGGGAGCACTAATGTGCTGAGGCGGTTGTCCCGTGGATAGAGTTTTCAGCTTCCTGGTGCGCATCTCTGTCTTTGCTTCGTTGTTGATGGCTGATGCGGTCGTGAGTGCGAAGCCAAATGATAAGGAAAAATTAGTGATGGGTTGGCTGGAAACAGTTTTTCTGCGGCCCATGAATCTTCATGCCACTGCCAAGCTTGATACAGGAGCTAAGACATCTTCTGTTCATGCCGAAAAAATCGAACACTTCACTAGAAATGGTTCGCCATGGGTGCGATTCGAGTTTATCGCCTCGAAGGAAGCAGCGCCGGTCAAGATTGAACGCCCATTGGTGCGGACAGCCGTCATTAAGGAGCGGCTTTCACGGTCTTCGGAACGGGATGTCGTGCTTCTAACCATTTGCAAGAACGGCAGGGAGTATGAGACGGAATTCACGCTTAATGATCGGAGCAACTTCAACTACCCCATGCTGCTAGGTAGAAGTTTTCTCGCGAGCGTGGCATTGGTGGATTCCTCGGAAACCTTTCTCTTCAAGGCCGATAGTGATACTTGTGGCAGTAAGGCGAAAAACCTGAACCCTTGAGATGCGTGAGTGGCGAGGTTCTTCTCATAAGTTGAATCAGGAGATCTGATTGTGCGTGGGGCTCATGTAAAGTTGCTTTCGCTGCTCCTTGTGTCGGTCGGTCTGGCTCTTTGCTGGTTCAAGGTGACCCGTCTCGGTCTCCCATTGGTGCCCACGGAGAAAGCCAACGTATGGACGGTGGAGGCAAGAATTCAATTCAAGGCCCAACGGGATTCTGCGGTCAAAGTCCGCTTTTTTATTCCTCGCCAACCCACCGGGTTTACCGTAGTAGATGAGAATTTTGTCTCCGGTAATTATGGACTAACTACGGAAGATGACGGTGTACATCGCTCAGCCGAGTGGGCCGTAAGGAAAGTCAATGGTTATCAAGTCCTCTATTACCGTATTCACTTATCACGGGATCCCTCCATACAGCCACAGCCGACCGAGGCGCTAGTACCACCTGAGATTCGCCCACCGGGCTTCCCCGATGCGTTGCAGTCAGCCGCGAAGGGGCTCATGAATGAAGTACTTAAGAAGTCAGCGGATGGCAGAAGTTTCGTGCGGGAGCTGTTGGCCCGACTCAACGCGCCTACAGCTGATCCCAACGTGACCTTGCTTCGTCAAGGTATTGAGAATCCGGAAGACTGGGTTCGGCGCGTCATTGATCTTCTGGCTACAGCCAATATCCCCTCCCGCACCGCCTATGTATTGGCACTCAAGGATGGAATCAGCCATGGTTCGCTGATTCCTTGGCTTGAGGTTTTCGATGGTAAGCAGTGGGTAACTGTAGATCCACATACGGGTGAGCCGGGCATGTTTGAGGGGGCTGTGCTGTGGCATGTCGGCGGTGAACCAGTGCTCACCGCTGATGGGGGTAAAAACGTCAAGATTGAATATTCCGTAACAGAGCGGACCCAGGATCGGACGCTGGTGGCTGAGCAGCGGGCTCGACAGATGGGTTCACGCATCATGGAGTACTCCCTTTTCAGCTTGCCGGTCAGCGTTCAGAACGTCTACCGTGTTTTGCTGATGGTTCCCATCGGCGCTTTTTTGATCGTTGTCTTGCGCAACGTCATAGGGCTCAGGACATTCGGCACCTTTATGCCCATTTTAATCGCGCTGGCTTTCCGTGAAACGGAGTTGCTGTGGGGTATGGTGCTGTTCTGCTTGCTTATTGCCATGGGGTTGCTGATCCGTTTTTATTTGGAATACCTCAAGCTTTTGCTGGTGCCTCGTCTGGCCTCGGTGCTAATTATTGTCATTATCCTTATGGCAATAACCAGTGTATTCAGTCATAAACTCGGGTTTGATCGCGGGCTATCTGTAGCCTTGTTCCCTATGGTGATCATGGCGATGACGATAGAGCGCATGTCTTTGGCGTGGGAAGAGCTGGGTGCCGGGGAGGCGCTGGTGCAGGGATTTGGCAGTCTTCTGGTCGCCGCGTTGGGTTATCTCTGCATGAGTAGCCGCTATCTTGAGCACCTGATTTTTGTTTTTCCGGAGTTGTTGCTCGTCGTCCTGGCCATGACGCTCTTGTTGGGTCGTTACACCGGCTATCGCTTGACAGAGCTCTGGCGGTTCAGGGCTGCACTCAAAGGTTAAGCTTGATGCTGTTCCCTTGGGATCGCTTGCGGCAACTCGGCATCATGGGGCTGAATGAGCGTAACGCCGATTTCATTCTTCCGTACAACGCCAGGCGTAACTACTCCTTGGTGGATAACAAACTCCTTACGAAGGAGTTGGCGGTTCAGGCGGGTATTCCAGTGCCCAAGTTGTATGGGGTGGTGGAGATTATTCACCAGATTGAGGCGCTTTCCGGGCAACTGGAGGCTTACGATGACTTTGTGGTCAAGCCTGCCCATGGCTCCGGCGGTGAGGGGATTCTGATTGTCACGGGCCGCCATGAGGGCCGTTACCGCAAGGCTAATGGGGCTTCTGCGGATGAAGATGAGCTGGGACACCATATATCCAACATACTGGGTGGCATGTACAGCTTGGGTGGTCTTCCCGACTCTGCGCTTATTGAGTATCGGGTGAAGTTTGATCCGGTCTTTTCAAGCATTAGCTTTCAGGGCGTGCCCGATATCAGGACATTGGTATTTCGTGGCGTTCCGCTGTTGGCTATGATCCGGCTTCCAACACGTCTGTCTGATGGCAAGGCCAACCTTCATCAGGGAGCAATAGGGGTTGGTATTGATCTTGCGACCGGGCGAACGTTCTCCGGGGTTTGGCACGAGCGCCCAGTTCACCAGCACCCCGACACTGGGGGTAATCTCTCCGGGCGCGTAATCCCCTACTGGGACGAAATACTAGCGATGACCGCCAAGTGTCATGATTTTGCGGGGCTGGGTTTCATTGGGGTAGACATCGTGCTTGATCAGGATCAGGGGCCTATGATGCTGGAAATCAATGCGCGACCGGGGTTGAGCATACAACTGGCGAACCGTATCGGTCTGTTGCCAAGATTGAGGCATGTTGAAGGTCTCGGCACGATTCCGGGCTCGGTGGCGGAGCGGGTCCAGCTCGCTAAGACCCTGGCTCGCTACACCTCCTGAGGCTAAAATTAGTGTAATTATTCAGCGAGCCTCGGCTAGCGAGTGATTTCGCCCAGGAAATCCGGCAGCTTTCCCTCGAACAAAAGGTTGAGAGCGTCGGAAGAGGAGACGTTGTTTTTAGCGCAGGTTGAAAGATAGCTTCGAACCCGACAA
>SXQV01000107.1 GCA_005792805.1 Methylococcaceae bacterium
GAGATCGACGCGATTCTGCGGCACCATGCTGAGATCGACCGCCAGGGGCATGCGCCCATTCCGGGCCTGATCGTGTCGCGGCACGATGTCTGCCTGAGTGAAGTAGCCGCTGTTCAGCAGGCTTTTTTGCATTTCCAGCACAGCAGAGGCCCGATACGGCTCATCGGGCTTGAACCGGGCGAAGCGCTCCAGCAGCTCCTTCGCCAGCGGCGTCTGGGTGTAACTGAGGTCCCCAAACCGGTAGCGCTTGCCCGAGTCCATCTGCACCGTGATCTGCGCCTGATAACTTTTCAGGTCGACCCGCACCTGTCGCGTGACCAGACGAGCGTCAAAAAACCCCATTTCAGCGGCCTGCTCTTCCAGGGCATCGCGCCCTCGCTCGTAGAGCGCATGATCGAGCACATCACCCGGCTGTAGCGGGAATTTCTCGACCAGTACGCGCATTTCCGGTTCCTGCTTCGCTTCACCAGCGAGCTTCACGTCGACATGGGAAAGATGGATGGGCGGGCCGGGATCAATGCGGTACTCGGCGACCCACTGATTCTTCAGCCGCGTCAGCGCAGCACTGATTTTTGGGCGGTAATAGCCGAAGGGTTGCAGTGCAGTCTGTATTTCTTCGGGGGCGCGGGCAGCCGCCAAATCCATGGCCTCTTTTCTGGCGTCCGCTGGCTGGCGGGCCATGGTGAGCATGGCCCGGACATTTTTTTCCAGGGGAGGGCTGAGGCCAATGAGATTGACCGTCACCGGCTCGACCGCCTGCACCGCCAGCGGCAGAACCGCAAGCAGCCATGCCAGCACACCGCTTAGCAGGCACCCGGCAATATCAAGGCGCTGGATTCCCGCCTGCGCAGGAATGACGCTTTTTTTGAGATGCCCGAGTCGCATTGGGCTACCCCATCAGGGTGTTCTGTAAGACAGGAAAACCATACGACGGGCACCCCGGACAGCGGCGGGCTTAAGTGGCGGGTGAATTCACGCTGGGGAAAAGCCAAATAATTCGGCCAGCTTGACGCCTGGATCGGGAGCACGCATGAAGCTTTCGCCAACCAGAAAGGCATGCACGTTATGGGAGCGCATCACGGCAACGTCTTCAGGCGTCAGGATGCCGCTCTCGGTGACGACGATCCGGTCTGCGGGAATGGCGGGCAGCAAATCGAGCGTCGTCTGCAGGCTGACATCGAAGGTGCGGAGATTGCGGTTGTTAATGCCGATCAACGGCAAATCCAGCTTTAGCGAGCGTTCCAGCTCCGGGGCGTCGTGAACTTCAACCAGCACATCCAGCCCCAGCTCGCCCGCCAGCTCCGATAACTGGCGCAGCTCGGCATCGTCCAGGGCGGCGGCAATCAGCAGGATGCAATCCGCTCCAATCGCCCGCGCCTCGGCGACCTGATAGGGATCGATGATGAAATCCTTGCGAATGACTGGCAATCGGCAAGCCGCCCGCGCCTGCTGCAGAAAAGCCTCGCTGCCCTGAAAGAAATCGCGATCGGTCAGCACCGTCAGGCAGGCAGCACCGTGACTGGCATAGCAACGGGCGATGTCTGCCGGGTGAAATTCCGGCCTCATCACGCCCTTGCTGGGTGAGGCTTTCTTGATCTCGGCAATCACGCCGGGCTGACCCGCATTGAGCTTGTCGCGGATGGCCTGGACAAACCCTCGCGGAGCATCGGCCTGCGCCGCCCGCCTTAGCTGAGCCTCATAGGACACTTCGGCACGGCGTTCGGCGATTTCTTCGGTCTTGCGATGAAGGATTTTTTTCAGAATATCGGGGGTGGTGTCTTGCATGGTGTCGGTCTCGGATTCGTTATGCCGGAGCGGGGTCCGAACAGGGGGAAATCAATGCGCAAACTGTCGGGTGAAATGCACCAGCGCTTCGAGTTTTTGGGTGGCAGCCCCAGTGTCGATGGCCTGTACCGCTTTTTCAAGGCCGACTTTCAGCGTTGGTGCCACGCCGGCGGCGTAGATGGCTGCGCCGGCATTCAGCAACACCACATCACGCGCCGGCCCCGCGCTACCAGCCAGTACGCCATGAATCATGGCTACGCTTTCCTCGGGAGAATTGACCGCCAGCCAACTCAGCGGCTCGCGTGACAGCCCATATTGCTCGGGGGTCAAAATCTGGACATCGATGCGACCGTCCCTGAGTTCGGCGACCCGGGTGGGGGCACCGATACTGATCTCATCGAGACCGTCTTCGGCGTGTACCACCAGCACATGCTGGCTGCCCAGATCACGCAAGGCCTCGGCCAGTGGCTCTACCCAGCCGGCGCTATAGACACCCACTACCTGATTCGGCGCTCCCGCCGGGTTGGTCAGCGGCCCAAGCAGGTTAAAGATTGTCCGCACGCCCAATTCCCGGCGTGGACCGATGGCATGCTGCATGGCGCCGTGATGGTTCTGGGCAAACAGAAAGCCCACGCCAATTTCTTCGATACAGGCCTGAACCTGCTCCGGTGTGATGGCCAGATTGACGCCGGCCACTTCCAGTACGTCAGCACTGCCGCATGTGCTGGAGACCGAGCGATTGCCATGTTTGGCGACGCGAGCACCCGCTGCCGCTGCCACAAAGGCGGAGGCCGTACTGATATTGAAGGTATGCGTACCGTCACCCCCGGTGCCGCAGGTATCGACCAGGTGGTCGGCGCGAACCTGAACCCGTGTGGCCATATCCCGCAGGACCTGGGCGGCGGCCACCACCTCGGAGACCGTCTCGCCCTTGGCACGCAGGGCGATCAAAAAACCGCCAATCTGGGCCGGAGTAGCGCCCCCAGACATGATGGAACGCATGATCTCGCGCATGGCTTCCGGCGCAAGATCCAGGCCTTCAAGCAAATGATTGATAGCAGAACTGATTTTCATGACATTTCACTATTCAGGGGGCAGCCGTTGTCATTGATCCCTGCCAGCATTGGGCACGCTATCCAGAAGGCTATACAGCTTTTCTTCCTCCTGCACAGAAGTGAGGCCAATAAAGACTTCCGAGAGATAAAACATCATGCCAATCAGCATCGACATCACCGACAGGACAAACAGCAAGACAGCCACGACCAGCGCATCAGGAATGCGAAGACTGAGACCCAGCAACAGGCAGGTCACCATCACGCCCATAATGCCGATCAGCGTACAAACAAACGCATTGCGCACCTTGCGGGCACGATGCTCGATGGAGTCGATCTGCGATTGCAGCACCCTGGCTTCCATCACATTCCCGGACTTGATGGCCGCATGTTTTTCCTTATGAAAGGCCCGCAAGCGAGTGACGATGCCCATCAAACGGGTGTTGATCGACAGTACCAGCAGTCCAGCCCCGGAGATGAAAATGGCCGGGGCGACAAAGGCTTGAAACAGTTCCAGGTCGGTCATGGTGTTGAATGGAATAAGCCAGAATTTGGCATCAATGAACCGGGTACGCGGTGAGTGACCCGGGAACCTGTCATGCCGGGAAGAGGGTCAGCCCTTCGCATCGATCAGTCTGCCCCGCAGATAGGCCAAAAGGGGCATCTCGATTTTAAGATGAACCAGGATACCGGCCAAAACCGAGACCACCGCCACCCAGCCCAGCAGCAGATTCGCGACCCACGCGTCAGGAGCGCCCTGCCATAAAGGCTTGACAGGACGCAGCAGGTTCCAGGCCAGCTTGCCAAAGGGCGAATGGGTAAGATAGATCGAATACGACGCGTTGCCGATCAAGGCCAGCCAGCGCCATTGGCCCATCATCTGGTTGATGGCGCCAGAGGTGGATGCCAGCAGCAGCAACGCGCTGGAAAGTCCAAAACCCAGAATGGCCAGCGGATGCTCCGGCCAGGCATTGATGTCTACCGGCAACTGGCCGTAGACCGCCATCGTAGCGACGAAACCGATTATTCCCGAGACAAGAAACATCCAACCCAACCCATTGCGAACATTCTGCCCTCGGGTTCTGAGACGGATACATAAAGCGGCGGCGGCCAAACCCAGCATGAACAGGTAATTCATCGGGTCGATCAGCCATTTCAGCATGGCCGGTCCCCCTAGCCATTGCAAACCCAGCCAGACCGCAAACACCAGCACGCCCAACCATTGGTTAAGGATCGCGGCAATAAACAGGGCGTAAAAGATGATTTCGTACCGCAAAGTCCAGCTGACCGGGATAATCAACTGGGGCGCGCCCTTGAACTGCAGGGCATTGGATGCAAGCTCAGGTATGTCGATACCACCCGTAAAAATCCGCCAGCCCCCCCAGACCATGAGCACTACCCAGAAAAAGGGATAAATCCGAATCAGGCGGCGCGACAGATAGTAGCCCAGACGGCCCGGCCTTCCCAGGTCGCGGTAATGCGCGGTCAGGATGATGAAGCCACTGATGACGAAAAAAAGAAAGACACCGGAAAAGCCGGTTCGAAACATGTTACCTAGCGGGGCCAGTTGATATCTGGACAGGATGAACGCGGAGGCATGAAAAAGCACTACCAGCAACACCGCCACCGCCCGGTAAACCTGGACGCTCGACAGTGTTTCCAAGCCGTTTTTCTGCGGCGGCCTGTCTACGGGTAACCCCATCACCAACGCCCCCTGCCGCCCTGACTAGCGACGCAGAAAATTGGCCAGCAATTCGTGGCCCTGCTCGGTCAGAATGGATTCCGGGTGGAACTGAACCCCTTCGATATCCAGCGTCTTGTGGCGAACCCCCATGATCTCCTCGATTCCGCCGTGCGGGTCTTCGGTCCAGGCCGTGACTTCCAGGCAATCCGGCAAGGTCGATTGCTCGATCACCAGAGAGTGATAGCGCGTGGCCTGGAAAGGGTTGTTCAAGCCGTGAAAGACGCCTGTGTCGTGGTGATAAACCATCGAAGTCTTGCCATGCATGATGCGTTTGGCATGAATAATCTGGCCACCGAAGGCATAACCAATGCTCTGATGCCCGAGACAAACCCCGAGAATCGGGTAACGCCCGGCATAGCGTTTGATGGTCTCAACCGAAATTCCGGCCTCCTTCGGCGTGCAGGGACCAGGGGAAATCACGATCTTTTCCGGGTTGATGCGCTCGATTTCTTCAACCGCAATCTGATCATTTCGCACCACTTCGACCTCGGCCCCCAGTTCAGCAAAGTACTGCACCAGGTTGTAGGTGAAGGAGTCATAGTTGTCGATCATCAGCAACATGAGGCCGTTATCCTTTTTTCAAAATCAGTAGCCAGAAACACTAGATGTGACACCCACCCGAACATCCTTATCACACTGCGCGATGGCGCTTATTGTCTCGCATAAGTGTCCCGCCATAAACTAGGCGTTCAAACCGCCGTTGCCGCACCAGCGTGCGACCGGCTCAGAGGCCTTTCAATCAAGGCCGGCCAAACCCCACCGATCTCACCTGGGTAGACCAGACAAGAGTCCACGCCATGCACGCACAATATATCGCCAATGCCTGATCTATTCCCTCCCCGCATCCGGGCGGGTCGGTTAATTGCCGCAATGATAATGATAGGGTGCAGCGGCTGTCAGTCGCTGGGGCCGGACCATCTGCGGGGGACGCACCCGCTGTACAACTCGGCGATTCTCGACAGCATCAACGAGCAGTTTCTTCACAATCTGGTGCGATTGCATTACCGGGATCCCACCTTCTTCCTGGATGTGGCCAGCGTGGCTGCAACAATGAAACTGGGGGTAACGGGACAGGCGGGCATGCAAATCAATCCAGCGGATACCTTCAATTTTGGCGGGGGAACAACGTATGAAATTTACCCGACCATCAGTTATGCCCCGCTTCAGGGCGAAGATTTCGTCAAAAGCCTGTTATCCCCTGTGTCCATCGACGCCATTCTGGCATTGACCGGATCTGGCTGGTCGGTGAAGCGGGTCTTCGGCTTGTGCGTGGAAAGCGTCAACGGCATCGCCAATGCGCCGACCGCCTCGGGCCCCACCCCGGAAAAAGCTCCCCGGCGATTAACGGAGTGGAATCGCCTGACTGAGCTGTTCAACAGGGTGGCGGACGATCACCTGATTCAGGGCCGTCAGGACCCGCAGACAAAAACGCTCAAGATTGAGTTTCAATCGACCCCGGAACAGGCTGACACCATTCGGGAAATAAAGGCGCTGATGGGGCTCAATCAGGAGCGCAATATATTCGCCGTCGAGGGCGATTCAATCGAACGAAATCCGGACACGATCTACATTGTGACCCGCCCCCTGATGAGTACTTTCTTCTATCTGTCACACCGGGTGGATGTTCCAGCCTCACATCGACAGCAAGGACTGGTCACCGTCACCAAAAACCCGGACGGCAGCGAGTTCGACTGGGGTAAAACGCCGGCGGGAAGCCAGTTCCATATTCGTCAGAGCGATGAGCACCCGGATCAGGCGTTTTTGGCGATCCCGTACCAGGACCACTGGTATTACATCGCCAATAACGATCTTGAGTCAAAATCAACCTTCCTGTTGCTGACACAACTCTTCCGCCTTCAGGCCGGTGCAGCCAAGTCCATCGGGCCGACGCTCACCATTCCGGTTCGATAACCCAACGCGACCGCATGACATGAACCATTCCAAGAGCCTACGGGGCAAGCCTCAAGCCGCCCGGCTTCGACATGGGCGACGGGTTTTTGACCGGATTTTGCCATTCTCCGGTTTACATCGAACGGCAAATCAGTGGGTTACGTGACTTCTGGGGCGATATCCTGAAAGTCTTGTAGGGACAACAATATCTCTGCGA
>SXQV01000108.1 GCA_005792805.1 Methylococcaceae bacterium
GTCGCCGAAGATCAGCCGGTTGTCGAACAGATCGGCGCTGGCGACACGGCGTTTGGCGTGGTAACTGCGTGCCGGGTCTTCCAGCAGAATACGCGGCTCCAGCCTTGGCCGGGTCTCCTTGCCGATCCAGGTGAGTTCGAGTTTCGGTTTTTTGTTCATCCCGGATGAGCCCTCAGGAAAGCTGATCGATGCGCCAGATGGCCGTGGCCAGCTTGGCCAGTGCTTTCTGTCTGGCGGCGATACGTTGCGGTGTCCAGCCGGCGTTTTCCTCAGCGAGTTTTTGGGTCAGGCCGAAAGCGCTGGCCTGCAAGACCGGGCGCTTGATGGCATAGGCTTGATTGCCGATGTCCTTGTTGGCCCCCTTCGCCAGCAGGGCCATGTTGCCAATGCGGTAAATCAGTGCTTCGGCTTCGTCGTCAGTGAATTGCTCCCAGCCAGCCTCGGGGTTTTGCGGCAGGATGTGCTCGATGTTGAAGGTGTCGCTTTCGAAATCGAAATCCTGTCCGCTGTGTTGCCGTTCCAGCTCGCACAGGATGTAGCGAACAACCCTGTTGTTACGGGCGTCGGTGGTACGAATGATCTTGTCGGCAAAAACGGCCCTGAAGGCTTCGTCCTTGGGATAGATTTCCTGAAGCGATTCCAGCAGTTGTTGCGCATTGCCCGCTATGCCCTGATTGAGTTTCTGGGCCGCCGCGTAATACACACGCTCCTGTTCGTTGGCCGGCAGATTGCCGATGACGTTGTAACGGAAGGCGATGACCACGCAAGCGCGCAGGACCTTGGCGAACTGATCGGCAGACAGGACGCGCTGTGCAGCCAGAATGAGGGGGAAGGGCTGGCGCACCTTGAACATGCGTAGTTGCTGGGCATGGCTTTTGAGCTGTGCGGGCCAATGGGCGGCCTCTGGATTGGTCAGGGCCAGATAGGTGTCCATGTCCTCTTCCATGCCGCGCAGCAATTCAAAAACAGCGGCGGGGCCGGCAACCTTGTTGCGGATGGTTTTGAACAGATCGGACTGGCGAACGAAGGTCTTGCGGCTATTCCAGTGGCTGCGCAGAAAATCCGGGAAACTCTCGGCCCCCATGCGCGAAACCATGGATTCCCAGCGGTCTTCGAGCGCGTTCATTGCGTTGGGATGCTCGTTCTGCTTGTGCAGCACCGAGAACAGATAGTTCTTGAGCAGATCGGTGGAAGATAAACGGACGCCTCGGGCATTGAGCGTCTCGAAAACCTTGTAGGCATTCAATTCATCGGTAACGCTGATGACCGTAAAGAAGAGCCGGTCGCTCATGGCTTCTACCAATGTAGCCAAGACCACGCCCTCGTCACCCCCCTGCTTTCTGGCGTAATCCCTCACCCGCTTTTCAAACCATTCAAACGCCTTGCGCAAGCTGTGTTCGGAGGCGCGAAATCCGCGTACCGGCAAATGGCCGAGCGGCACCAGATAGGTCTGGTAATAATCGTTGTTGTTGCGGTTGAGCGTCAGCTTGCTGCGGGTAACCAGGGTAACCGGGTCCAGGTAACCGAGATAGGTATTACGGATTTGCTCAAGACGCTGTTTGTTCTGGTCAGGATTTTTTCCTTCATCCACCTGTCGCTGTAGATTCTTGAGTGCAGCCAGGATAATCAGGCTCAGCGTGGTCAGTCGCTGCTGACCATCAATAACGTCGAAGGTCTTTTCGTCCTCCGACTGCAAGACGAGATAGCCCATGTAATGTGCTGGCTCGCCACCGTCCTGAATGGTTCCAAGAATGTCGGACCAGAGGTCTTCCCATTCCTCGTCGGTCCAACTGTAGTCGCGCTGGAATCGTGGTATCCGGTAAGTCAGCCCGTTACCGATTAATTTTCGATAGGTGTTATTTTCGGTCTTGAAATTTGTTGCCGACATGGCGAATTCCTCAAAAAGGGTGCCGTAGTACTATACTGCCCGCCGTAGCATCTGGTTACGCCTTTATATCAAGTCATGAGCCGATTCCGGTCCCTTTGCCCGCTGTTGATGCTGATTCAGTTGCTGTCGCCGTGGGTTCACGCCCATACGGGTGGCGAGGTGCCGGGAACGTGGCATATTCCGGGGCTGGAAAGACTCTTGAGTCCAGGCGCCGGTTCCGGGGGTCAGGACGACCTCTATGCCGCTGATACCCTGGCCGGTGTTCAGGCGGGCATCGAACACGCGGCCAGTAGGCCAGGTGCACCGGCTGAAGCCCAAGCCTGGATACGGTTGAGCTGTTCGGCGTTCGTTGATCTTTCTCCAGCCGTTTCGGGTATCCATGCAAGGACACCTTGCGGTGCACGGTCCGGGCTGAATCTACGCTTAGGCTCCCCTCCTCGCGCCTCGCCTGCCGGTTTCCATCTTTGATGTTGCGGGAGGGCCAATGCCCTTGTTCTTTTGGGCGTTCGCCTATTCGCCTGGTTGTGTAATCCCCACATTCAATGAGGGTTGGTCAGGGTTGAGAATCTGGTCATGACGGTATGGGTATATCAATGAAAAGTCTACTTGGCATGATGGTAAGCATCGGTCTTTGTGCCGTGATCAGCGCGCAGGCCGAGGACTTGCTGGTTGAGCATTTTGACGACTTGGTGATTGATGAGCGGCTTACGTTGGGGCAGGTGGTCGATATTACATTCGAGCGCTATCCCCAGAATGCGCTGATTACCGCGTTCCAGGAAGAATCGAAGGCCCTGGAGCAGCGCAGCTCCAGCTGGATTGCCGGCTATCCCATGATTTATCTGCAATATATCGATGATGCCCTGCTGGGGCGCGATGATGGCATTACCAACGTCCAGTCGGGCTATCAGGTGCCCTTGTGGATGTGGGGCCAGAAAGAGGCTAGCCAGAAAATCACGGAAGAGTCGAAGCAGGCGGCTGAGCACTATGTCGTTGCGCTCAAGCATGAGGTGGCTGGACTGGTTCGGGATTCTCTCTGGAATCTCCGTCTGATGGAGAATCGCCGCGAACTGGCGCGTCAGATCTATGAGGTTGCGGAAAAACTGACGGCGGTGGTTCGGCGCCGGGTGGAGCTGGGTGACCTGGCGCGGGCTGACGAACTACTGGCCGAAAGCGATCAGCTGGAAAAGAAAACCACGCTGGTTCAGGCAGAGGCGGAAGTGATGCATGCAAGAAAGGCCTATCAGAATCTGACGCGCATGAACCGGGCACCCAGACGCCTGGAGGAGATGCTGAGCAAACTCAGGGATCTGGACGAGCGGCACCCATCGCTGGCGGCCTCGAATGCCTCTGTCGAACGTGCGCAGGCCGAGGTGGAGTTTACCCGCTTATCCAAACAGGGCAATCAGCCGACGATTCTGGTGGGTACGGATAGTACCCAGATTGACCGCCAGGGGACTTTTGGTACAGGTACCAATGTTGTGCTTCAGGTTCCGATTGGGGGCGATGACTGGCATGCACCGCAGGTAGCACAGGCGAATCTGATGCTTAACGAAAAAATTGTTCAGCGCGAGACCTTGCGGAGGCAGCTGGAAAAGGCATTACATGAGGCGCAGCACAATCTTGACGTAGACAGGGCGGCGCTGGCGATTGCCGAGCGGCGCAAGGCCATCGCCGAAACTCAAATCAACATGAGCCGCATCGCCTTCGAGGCGGGAGAAATAGCCTTGATCGATTATTTGAAAATTCAGGCCGGCGCGCAGTCAGCGATTCGTGATGAGGCCGAGCGCGCCATTCTCGTTCAGAAGGATACGGCGGTTTACAACCAGGTGGTGGGAGTCATGCCGTGAAATGGCGGCTGTTTGGGCTTTGTCTGGTCTTTATCGGTCAAGTATCTGCCGAGGGGCGTTTGCTTCAGCTGGATGCAGAGCAGCGCAGCCACCTTGGCGTGCGCACTGCTTTACCCGAGCCTGTTGCCGGAATTCCATTGGCTCAGGTGCCGGGCCGTGTGGTTCTGCCCCCCGCCAAGGAGTTTGCGGTAACGGCGGTCCAGTCCGGGGTGATTACTCACGTCAATGTGCCATTGGGGGTGAAGGTTACCAAGGGACAGGTGCTGGCGGAAATCGACAGCGTGACCCTGGTGGATATCCAGCGCTCTCTGGTGGATGCTTCTGCCGTCTATGGTGTGGCTGTCGCCAAACTGCACAGGGACGAAGTATTGTTTCGCGAAGGAGTCATTTCCAAAATGCGGTTGCAGGAAACCCGGAGTGATTTTGAACGGGCACGGGTCAGTCTGCGAGCGGCCGAGCAAACGTTGCTGACTTCGGGCATTGCCCAGGTCGACATAGACCGGATCAAGTCCGGTGCCACTCAGATCAATGGTCTTTATAAAGTTCTGGCCCCTGTGGATGGCATGGTGCTAGACCGGATGGCAATGGTCGGGCAGCGCGTGGATGCTTTCTCTCCCCTCTTCCGTATCGGCAAGCTGGATGTTCTGTGGATAGAAGTCGATATGCCTCAGGAGCGGCTCAAGGAGGCCCGCATCGGTGATTTGGTGACGGCAGAGAATCCCGGTGTCCGGGCAAGAATCATCGAAATCAGTCAAAGCGTCGATCCTCAGAGTCAAAGTACGGTGGTTCGCGCAGTGGTTGAGTCGGGCGCTGACCGGTTACGTCCTGGCATGCATGTCAATGTTCAGACGATGCATCGCAGCACCGATCGTATTTTCAAGGTGCCGGTGGCCGCTCTATTTAGTCACGAAGGACGCAGTTATGTCTTCGTCAACCGGCAGACGGGTTTCGAGGCGGTGGAGGTGGCGGTTGCTGGTCAGGAAGCCTATAGCATTGTGCTGCATGAGGGATTGCAGGGGGACGAAGCGGTTGTAGTTCAGGGAGTGGCCGGACTGAAGGCTACCTGGTTGGGTAGTAGCAGTACGGGTGGACACGGCGACTGATGGCCCGCCTGATCCATTTTGCACTGACGCAGCGGGTTTTTACGCTGCTGCTGGCCTTGATGATTGCGGGCGTCGGCTGGGTGGCCGCGCTGAACTTGCCCATCGATGCCTTTCCGGATGTCTCTCCCACTCAGGTGAAGATCATCGTCAAGGTCGCGGGCATGACGCCGGAGGAAGTCGAGACGCGGGTGACGATGCCGATCGAGGTGGAGATGCTCGGTATACCGAAGCAGACCATGCTGCGATCCATTGCCAAATACGCGCTGACCGATATCACCATCGATTTTGAAGAGGGTACGGATATCTACTGGGCCCGGCAGCAGGTGGCCGAGCGCTTGAATGGTGCCTGGGCAGCATTGCCTGCGAATGCCGAGGGGGGTATGGCCCCCATGACCACGCCGTTGGGTGAAATGTTCATGTTTACGGTCGAGGGCGAGGGCTTGAGTCTTGCCGACCGGCGAGGCCTGCTTGATTGGGTTATCCGCCCGGCGCTGCGCACGGTGCCGGGGGTGGCGGATGTCAACGCGCTCGGGGGCGAAGTTCGGAGTTTCGAGGTGATTCCCGACAGTGCCCGACTGTCGGCGCGCGGGGTCAGTATGGGTTCCCTGACAAAAGCGCTGGAGGTGAATAACCGTAATGATGGTGCGGGCCGGTTGATTCAAGGAGAAGAATTCCTGCTGGTGCGCGTGGAGGGGCGAATCACCCATTTGGAAGACGTGCGCAATATCGTGGTGACCGAACGCAATGGAGTTCCCATCACCGTGGGTGACATTGCCGAAGTCCGGCTGGGCTCGCTGACACGCTACGGAGCGGTGAGCCAGAATGGCGAGGGTGAAGTTGTCGAAGGGCTCGTGCTCAGTTTGCGCGGGGCTAACGTCCGTCTGGTGGTCGAGGGGATCGAAGAGAAACTGGAAGAAATTCGCCCGGCCTTGCCGAAAGAGGTCACGGTGAATGTTTTCTACAATCGCAGTCACCTGGTCAATAAGGCGACTCAGACCATAGTGCATGCCTTGATCGAAGCCACGGTGCTGGTTGTGATCCTGCTGGTGCTGTTTCTAGGGGATCTTCGTGCGGCACTCACCGTTGCATTGATTTTGCCGATGGTCGCCTTGTTTACGTTTTTGCTGATGAATCATTTTGGGCTGACGGCAAACCTAATGAGCCTGGGCGGGCTGGCGATTGCCATTGGCAAGCTCGTCGATCCGGCCGTGGTGGTGGTGGAGAACGTGACTTCGCATCTCGCTGAACGCTCCGAGGACAGTAAACTGCCCCGCTTGCACGTGATTTATCGGGCCATGCGTGAAATTATGGCCCCGGTGGTATCCGGGGCCATCATCATCGGCATCGTGTTTGTTCCGTTGCTGTCGCTAGAGGGTCTGGAGGGAAAGCTATTCAAACCCGTGGCCTTTACCAATGTCTTCGCCATGGCCGGGTCATTGATCTTTTCGCTGCTGGTCATCCCTGTTCTGGCCTCTTTCCTGATGACGCGGGTTAGCCACGAGGAACCCTGGTTGGCGAGAAAGCTGCTCGCCATCTACCGTCCTGCCTTGACCTGGTCGCTGGCCCATTCTCGCGTGGTTTTACTGTGTGCCGGTGCTTTACTGCTGTCGGCGCTATACGTCTACACACTCATTGGCAAAACGTTCATGCCGACCATGGACGAGGGCGACATCATCGTCCAGGTGGAAAAGCTGCCTTCCATCAATTTGGAACAGTCGATCAGAATCGATGGGCAAATCCAGAAAGCTGTTCTTGATCACGTGCCCGAAGTCCAGCAGATTACGGCCCGGGTGGGATCGGATGAAATCGGGCTTGATCCCATGGGGCTGAATGAGACCGACACCTTTATGGTGCTCAAGCCTCAATCAGAATGGCGCGTCAAGGAAAAGGCCGAGCTGATTGAGGAGATTCGGAAGGTGCTGGCTACCATTCCCGGTATTGCCTATAGTTTCACGCAGCCTATTCAGATGCGGGTGACTGAGATGTTGACGGGCGTGCGCGGGGACGTAGCCGTGAAACTCTATGGTCCGGAGCTGTCAGTGCTGAATGCCAAAGCAGAGGAAATCGCGGGCATTATGCGAACTATTGATGGTGCCTCGGATGTATTTACCTTACGCAACGAGGGCATGCAGTATCTGGTCGTGAAAGTGGATCGTCTGGCGGCTGGGCGGTTAGGTCTGGATTCCGACTCACTTGCCGATACCTTGCGCGCCCAGGTCGAGGGACGCAAACTCGGCATCGTGCAGGAGGGCATCCGGCGGACACCCTTGTTGCTGAGAGGTTCCGGTGAGCCGGCCGCCATGTCGACTTTGCAGGTCGCGCTTCCCGATGGGCGCCGGGTTCCCTTGTCCGCCGTTGCAAACATCCAGCTGGTTGAGGGGGCTGTCTCCATTTCAAGGGAGCGTGGTCAGCGGTTTTCGGTCGTTCGTAGCAATGTTCAGGGTCGTGATCTCGTCGGCTTTGTTGAGGATGCCAAGCGGGCCGTGGCTGAAAAAGTCGCGTTACCTCAAGGGTATTTCATTCAGTGGGGTGGGCAATTCGAGAATCAACAGCGGGCCGCCGCCCGTCTCGCGGTGGTCATTCCCATAGCGCTTTTGCTGATCTTCCTGTTGCTGTTTTCTACTTTTCAGTCGGTTCGGCAAGCCTTGCTGGTTCTGGGGAATGTCCCTCTTGCATTGATCGGCGGGGTTTACGGGATTTGGCTGTCAGGCGAGTATCTGTCGGTGTCGGCCTCGGTAGGCTTTATTTCCTTGCTGGGGATTGCGGTGCTGAACGGGTTGGTGATGGTGAGCTATTTCAATCAGCTTCGGGCGCTGGGGCGACCCATGGATGAGGTCGTTCTCCACGGCGCCATGCGACGCCTTAGGCCCGTTTTGATGACGGCGAGTATCGCTGCTTTCGGCTTGATCCCACTGCTGTTCGCAACCGGGCCCGGTTCCGAAATCCAGCGCCCCCTGGCGGTGGTCGGTGTGGGTGGGCTTTGTACCTCCACGTTATTGACCCTGGTGCTGCTGCCGATACTTTATCGGCGCTTCGGTGAGCCGGTGATCAAGAAAAGCGCCTGATGAGTAAGCGTTTGTTGCTGACCCTGATTGCGCCGGTGGGTCTTGAGGAGCCATTGGTCGACTGGCTTTTGGAGCACGCATCGGGCCGTGGTTTTTGCAGCGGTCCGGTCAACGGACACTCAGCCAGCCATGAATCGCTGACGGTGGCCGAACAGGTGTCTGGCCGTCAGCGGCAGATTCGGTTCGAGATTCACGCCCCCGAGGAGGAGGTCTGTCTCATGGTGCAACGCTTAAAGCGTGATTTTGCGGGCAGTAACATGCATTACTGGTCCACCTCTCTGGTGGAGTCAGGAAACATCTGATTTAGCTATTGTCGAGCTTGGTTGGCCAGGACGTTGCCTAGCGCCGACTCCAATGTCTCATGGGAAAACCTAAAGCCACTGGCCACAGCCTTTCGGGGAACCGCCCGCTGACTGCCCAAGAGTAATTCGGCCATCTCGCCTGCGGCCAGCTTCAATACCCATGCGGGGATTGGCAGCAGGGTAGGCCGGTGGAGGCACTTTCCCAATTCCCGGGTAAATTCAGCATTGGTTACGGGATTGGGTGCAGTGGCATTGAAGGGGCCTCGCGCCTCCTGTGAATCCAGGAGGTGCTGCGTCAGGCCAATATGATCATCGATGTGGATCCAGGACATCCATTGCTGACCTTCACCGATTCGACCGCCCAGCCCGAGTCGGAAGGGGAGTAGCATCTTCTCCAGGAAGCCACCGTGGTTACCGATGACCAATCCAGTTCTCAGTAGGCAAACGCGAGTGCCGAGCTGCTCGGCCCTGAGGGCGGCGTTTTCCCAGGCAGCGCAGAGCTGGTGGCCAAACCCGTCTTTAAATTGGCTTGTCGTCTCGTCCAGGATCGTATCGCCCTGGTCACCGTAAATGCCGACAGCAGAGCCACTGATGAACACCGCAGGCTTCTGGTGCGCCAGCATCATGTGCTCCACCAGTTTCTCGGTCAATAAAACCCGGCTGTCCCAAAGCGCTTTTTTTCGTTGCTCGGTCCAGCGTCTCGCCATGATGGGCTCGCCGGCCAGATTAATAACCGTGTCGAAGCAAATGTCGGGAGTCCATTCATCAAGGCTGGCGAATGTGGCTATCTCAGCACCACCAAACATTTGCCTGGCTTTATGGATGTCTCTGCAGAGGAGTGTGAGCTGGTGTCCGTGCTGGCGTAAGTGGACGCAGAGTCGCTGTCCGATGAAGCCTGTTCCGCCGGTGATCAGGATTCGCATAACTTTAACCCTTTCCCGGTTGATGATGGTTTGGGTGGGTGGAAGTGTTTCCCTTATGGGCTTACTTCAGGGAGAGAGAGTTTTCTTGGGAGAAGGCCAAGAGCGTCAAGGTTGGGTGCAAGGTGAAAATTCGTTCTTAACCCCTGGTGCACCCAATCTTGACACTTGGCAATTAACTACTTGGGTTCTTGGTCGTTGAATACCCAGCGTACGAAGAATACGCCCGCCGCAACGATTGCCAGGGTTACCGTAATACCAACCGGAGATCTCATCTTTTCGACCAAATCGAGGATCATTCCCATGTGCTTACACCTTTCTAGATTTTTGTTAGCTTAATGAATGGCTTCAGTTAGCGTCTAGCGCTGGCGGTTATCTTACAGGGTGACCACTGTCTGTCAAGTCAGGTTTGGGTCGAAAAGGGGGCGCAGCGGGTCATGGCCACGGTAAATTGGCGCGGTGGGGTTTTGGCGCAAAAAAAAACCCGGGAAGAACCCGGGTTTTGATTTTCAACCTGATGCGTTTGCGCAGCTTTTTGTTTGGGAGAAATCCCTTATTTTGCTAGTGCGTGGACGCGATACTCAGGCCAAATCTCTGCTTACAGAGAAGGAGCAGCAGGTGCTTCCAGCTTCTGCTGGTCGCCGTCTGGGGAGTTACCGCAGCCAACAACAACTAGGGACATCATCAGTACGCTAACAACGCAGAGCAACTTCTTCATAAGGAACCTCCTGATTGAACACTTGAAAGTTATAGTTTGTAGTGCACGAAGCACGGGACAATTTATAAATAACATTCGGATGAAATGCAATAGCCTATTTTTGCGAGTGGCTGGCAAGCGTCGCGGGAAAGGCTGCGTGAGTCTCAGCGAGCAAGGATGTCCAGGCCTTCCCCACCATCGAAGCCGATGGACTTTGCCTGTCCTCTCAGGCTCTCCAGCGCGCCGAAATCGAAGAGTCCTCGATCAACTAATTGCGAGGGTGCGACATTTTGCATGGCGGTGAAGATGGTCTCTACTCGTCCTGGATACAGCCTGTCCCATTCTGCTAGCATGTTTTTCATGGCTTGGCGTTGAAGGTTCTGTTGTGAGCCGCAGAGATTGCAGGGAATCAGGGGGAAGGCACGGATGCGTGCATAGGTGTCAATATCCTTCTCCTTGCAGTAAGCAAGCGGGCGTATGACGATGTGTTCCTGATTGTCACTCAGCAGCTTTGGCGGCATGGCTTTGAGCTTTCCGCCATGAAACAGGTTGAGGAAGAAGGTTTCCACGATGTCATCCCGATGATGGCCGAGGGCGATCTTGGTCACGCCGTTCTCCGCAGCATAACGGTAAAGCAGGCCCCGCCTAAGTCGAGAACATAGACCGCAGGTGGTTTTGCCCTCCGGGACCACACGCTTGACGATGCTGTAGGTGTCCTGCTCGATGATGTGGAAAGGGACCTGCCGCTGTGTCAGATACGCGGGCAGGACGTCTTCAGGAAAGCCGGGCTGTTTTTGGTCGAGATTGACCGCGAGAATATCGAAATGGATGGGCGCATTCAGTCTTAGGCTGAGGAGAAGATCAAGCAGCGTATAGGAGTCTTTGCCGCCCGACAGGCACACCATGACCTTGTCGCCGGCTTCGATCATATTGAAGTCGGCGATTGCCTCGCCGGTCAGCCGGCGCAGGCGTTTCTGTAGTTTATTGAATTCGTAGCGCTGCTTTTCGCTGAGCTCCGAGGTCGCGCTATCCGTCATGCCGCTGAAATACCAGGCTGGCGTTGGTGCCGCCAAACCCGAAACTGTTGGACATGGCCGTGTTGATCTGTGCGTCGTCCAGGCGCTCTCTTACGATCGGGACGCCATCGGCCCCCGGGTCGAGGTTTTCGATGTTGGCGGACGCCGCGATGAAGCGATTTTCCATCATCAAGAGAGTGTAGATGGCCTCATGCACACCGGCTGCGCCCAGGGAGTGTCCAGAAAGGGATTTCGTCGAGCTGATTTTCGGGACTTGGGTGCCAAAGACGCTTTTTACGGCCTCCAGTTCACGGATATCCCCGATGGGCGTGCTCGTGCCGTGGGCGTTGATATAGTCGATAGGGGCGTGGACAGTCGCCATGGCTTGCTGCATACAGCGTATGGCACCTTCTCCCGAAGGCTGAACCATGTCGTAGCCATCGGAGGTTGCGCCATCACCGGTGAGTTCGGCGTAAATCGTCGCGCCGCGCGCCCTGGCGTGTTCCAGTTCCTCCAGAACCAGCACCCCGCCTCCGCCAGAGATGACGAAGCCATCGCGGTTGGCATCATAGGCCCGAGAGGCTCGCTCGGGAGTCTCATTGTATCTGGAGGAGAGCGCGCCCATGGCGTCGAACAAGACAGTCAGCGTCCAGTGGAGCTCTTCGCCGCCGCCCGCGAAGATAATGTCCTGCTTGCCCAGCTGAATGAGCTCGGCGGCATTACCTATGCAGTGAGCGCTGGTGGCGCAGGCGGAACTGATTGAGTAGTTAACGCCTTGTATTTTGAAGGGTGTTGCCAGACAGGCGGAATTGGTGTTCGACATGGTGCGCGGCACCATATACGGCCCAACCTTCTTGATGCCTTTTTCGCGGAAAGTATCCCACGCCATGAGCAGGTTCGAGGTTGAGGGTCCCCCTGAACCCATAATCAATCCGGCGCGTGGACTAGACACCATCGATTCGTTGAGACCCGCATCGTCAATAGCCTCTTCCATCGCCAGGTAGTTATAGGCGGCACCTTCCCCCATGAATCGACGAATTTTTCGGTCGATCAGCGCTTCGGTGTCGATCGTGATCGGCGCATGCACATGGCTGCGGAACCCCAGTTCGGCATATTCTTCGCTGAAGCTGACCCCGGTCCTGCCTGCTCTCAGTGATTCAGTCACCTCGGATTTATTGTTGCCGAGGCTGGAGACGATACCGATTCCGGTAACAACAATACGTTTCATCATCTTTGCTCCTCAGAAGTCGTCTGTGGAGGTGAAAAGGCCGACTCTAAGGTCGTTGGCCTCGTAAATAATCCGGCCGTCGCATTCCATTTCGGCGTCCGCGATTCCCATAACCAACTTTCGCATCATCACCCGTTTTAGGTTGATGCGATAGGTTACCAGTTTATTTTCGGGGAGCACCTGCCCGCGAAATTTAACTTCTCCAACACCCAGCGCCCGGCCCCGGCCAGGGCCGCCCAGCCAGCCTAGGTGAAAACCAACCAGCTGCCACATGGCGTCTAGCCCAAGGCAGCCCGGCATAACCGGATCATTGCTGAAGTGGCAAGCGAAAAACCAAAGGTCAGGCGTAATGTCCAGTTCGGCCATGATCAACCCTTTATCGAACAGGCCGCCTTCCGCCGCAATATGAGTGATGCGGTCGAACATCAACATCGGAGGTAATGGCAGCTGTGCATTACCGGGCCCGAAGAGTTCGCCGCGTCCACAGCGGAGCAAGTCCTCGCGTGTGTAATGGGCTTGACGTGACTGGTTCGAGGGCGTTTCCGAAGGTGTCATTGGCGTGTCGGTATTGATGCTTATTTTTGGTTTAATTTGCGGGGGGATTTGTTTAAGCGCCTATGCCCATGTTTTCGGTGGCTGATATTTTTTAGCCAGCCCGGGTGCCGTTGAGCATTTATACTGAGCCGCTTTCTGGTGCTGACTCTACGAAAAGCGCCTTGCCCGCACGCTGGATGATTAACGGCAATGGCCGGTCAATTTGGAAAATTCGTTGCTACATGCCGTTACGCCAGCCCTATTTGGCCGCAGCATTGTAGCAGATGGATATGTCGGTTAAATCTGGGGTGGCGGCTTTACACGCTCTTATGAATGCTCCACATTCAGCCCGTATCAATACATAACGACAGGAAGTGGAAAGTCACAAGGTTTCGATGGTGCCATGACAGCAAAGAAGGATCAGTCTCTGAATGCGGCTCTGGGTTGGCGCTATGTCAAGTCTGTTGTGCTGCAACATAAAAGGGAGCTGATTTTTGCTCAGTGGGTGGCCATTTTGGCGGCGTTGGCCGCCGTGCCCGTCCCGCTCCTTTTGCCGATGCTGGTGGACGAGGTGTTGTTGAACCACCCAGGGCCGGCTGTCAGCGCGATAAGCCGCCTTTTGCCGGAAGCGTGGCAGGGAGCGGCGGGCTATATCTTGGCGCTGCTCTTGCTGACGATGCTGCTACGGTTGCTGGCGGTGATGTTCAATGTTCTGCAGACACGCGCCTTCAGCCTGATTTCCAAGGACATTGTTTTCCGCATTCGATCTCATCTCATCGAGCGGTTGCAGCGGATTTCGATGGCCGAGTACGAGAGTCTTGGCAGTGGTGCTGTCGTGACACACTTGGTGACCGATCTGGATACGCTGGATACTTTCATCGGCAACACGGTGGCCCGTAGTCTGGTGGCAGCCCTGACCCTGACCGGCACCGCGACTGTTCTGCTTTGGATGAATTGGCGTCTTGCGCTATTCATTTTGCTACTCAATCCCGTGGTGATTTTCTTTACCAAGGCAATGGGCAAACAGGTCAAGGTACTCAAGCGTCAGGAAAACAGCGCGATTGGCGCTTTTCAAACGGCGCTGACCGAAACGCTCGACGCCATTCAACAGATTCGGGCCAGCAACCGGGAGCAGCATTATTTTGGCCGGCTGGTGGATGCCGCGCGAGGTGTCCGGGAGCATTCCGCCGCCTATGCCTGGAAAAGTGACGCCGCCAGCCGGGTGAGTTTTCTGATCTTTCTTACCGGCTTTGATTTGTTTCGCGGATTAGCGCTGTTCATGGTGGTTTACTCGGATCTGACCATCGGCGAAATGATGGCGGTGTCAGGATACCTGTGGTTTATGATGGCACCGGTCCAGGAAATTCTGGGCATGCAATATGCCTATTACGGTGCCAATGCGGCGCTCGATCGACTCAATCAGTTCTGTGCACGCCAGCAGGAGCCGATCTACCCTCATCGGCATAATCCCTTTCCCGGCAAGAAAACGGTGGGGGTGCAAGTTGAAAATCTGCGCTTTACCTATCCCCATGGCGGCGAGGTGTTGCAGGGGATCAACCTGACCATTGCGGCGGGGGAAAAGATTGCCCTGGTCGGCGCCAGCGGCGGGGGCAAGTCAACACTTGTGCAGGTGCTTATTGGCCTATATCCACCGACCAGAGGGATGGTTTACTACGACGGGGTGCCCATGGACCAGATCGGTATGGACATCGTTCGGGAGCACGTGGTGACCGTCCTCCAGCATCCTGTGCTGTTCAACGATACCGTGCGCTCTAACCTGACGCTGGGCCGTGATGCCGGGGACGAGGATCTCTGGCGAGCGCTGGAGATCGCTCAGCTTCGTGTTGTAGTCGAAGAGGCTCCCGAGGGGCTTGATGCGGTAGTCGGGCGATCTGGTGTTCGTCTTTCTGGTGGTCAGCGCCAAAGGCTGGCCATCGCCCGCATGGTGCTGGCCGACCCCAGGGTCGTGATACTGGATGAGGCTACTTCCGCTGTCGACAACGTCACCGAAGCCAACCTCTACCGAGCCCTGGATGAGTTTCTGACTCATCGTACGACCTTGATTGTGGCGCATCGGCTAAGCGCCATTACTCACGCCGACCGGATATTGGTGTTTGAGGAGGGGCTGATCGTCGAGGACGGCAATCACGAGACGCTGATGGCGAGGGACGGTCTTTATTCCAAACTCTATGGTGCGCCGAGCCGAAAACATCGTGTGCCAGTGACCGATTCGGAGCCTGCATGAGCCGTCTGACCCCGGGACTGGGGACCGTTTACGATCTTCACTCCCACTCGACCGCTTCGGATGGTTTTTACTCACCGACGGATTTGGTGTTGCGCGCTGCTGCGGCCGGGATAAAGGTGTTGGGTCTGACTGACCACGATACGACGGCGGGGTTGCCTGAAGCCGGCCTTGCGGTGCAGGAGGCGGGCATTCACCTCATTCCGGGGGTGGAGGTTTCGGTCACTTGGGAAAAGAAAACCCTGCATGTGGTTGGATTGAATATCGATGCTCGTCATGCACCGCTGCAGGCTGGATTGTGCCAGCTGGAGGCGATCAGAGCCGACCGTGCCAGGGAAATGGGTGACCGCTTGGCCAAAACGGGTGTCTTTGGGATTTTCGAGGAGGCCAAAGCCATGGCCGGTACGGGCATGATTACGCGGACGCACTTTGCCCACTGCCTCGTCCGGAGGGAGCTCGCTGCCGATGTAAGGGATGTGTTTGGCCGCTATTTGACCGCCGGCAAACCCGGGTATGTCCCCACTCGCTGGGCGGATATTACTGTGGCAATTCACTGGATACGGGATGCCGGCGGGGTGGCCGTGCTGGCCCATCCGCATCGCTACCAATTGACTGGCAGCTGGCTGCGCCGTTTGCTGGGTGAATTCAAGGAGATGGGCGGCGAGGGTCTGGAGGTGTTGTCTGGCACTGCCTCACCCGGCGAAGTTCAGTCCAGCGCCGCGCTGGCGTTGCGTTTCGGTTTGTTGGCCTCCTGTGGTTCCGATTTTCATGGTCCCGATGAGGGGTGGCCCAAGCTGGGGCGTCTGCCCGCTCTCCCCGCTGGGCTGGAGCCCATCTGGAATGCCTGGGAAAAATAAGGTTTTGCGGGTGTCTGAAGTGCGTTCCCGCTGTGCGTGGGCCGAACGGACCGAGTTGGAGCAGCAATATCACGACACCGAGTGGGGTGTGCCCGAGCATGATGATCGACGGCTGTTCGAGTTTCTGTTGCTTGAAGGTGCGCAGGCCGGGCTTTCTTGGGTAACGGTGCTCCGCAAGCGAGAGGCATACCGAATCGCCTTTGATGGATTCGATCCCGCAAGGGTCGCGAGATACGAAGAGGAGAAAGTCGCCGACCTGATGCGGAATCCCGGCCTCATTCGTAATCAGCTGAAAGTTGCATCGGCCGTGAACAATGCACGGGCATTTGAGCGAGTTCGGGACCGGTTCGGCAGTTTTGATAGCTTTCTATGGCGTTTCGTCGATGGCTGTCCCACCAATAACGTCTGGCCCACCCTCGCGGACTTGCCTCCCCGTTCGCCTACCTCTGATCGGCTTAGCAAGGAGCTGAAAGCGTTGGGATTCACCTTCGTCGGGTCGGTGATTTGCTATTCCTACATGCAGGCTGTTGGCATGGTTAATGACCATATCGAAGGCTGTTTTCGTATCAGTCCATCGGCTTGAGTCTCAGCCCAGTCCTCACAGCACGAACTTGATACCGATGATCATCAGGAGCGTTGCCAGTATCGGGCGCAAAACTTTCTCCGGAATCCTGGCGCTGAGATGGCTGCCGATGTAAATGCCGGGTAACGACCCGATCAACAGACTTCCCAGTAATCCGAGATCGACATTGCCCATGTGCATATGGCCTAGCCCAGCGACCGCCGTGAGCGGGATTGCGTGTGCCAGATCGGTGCCGACAATGCGCACGGTGGCAAGGCGCGGATAGAGAAAGATGAGCGCGATGGTGCCCAAAGCCCCAGCGCCGACCGAAGACAGGGTGACCAGGATCCCCAGTACCAACCCGACCGTCACGGTCAACGGGGTTTGCCAGCGGCCAAAACGCTCCCTGTGAGTGATGCGTTCGACAGCCGTCTCATCCTGTTGCCGGCGTGAGAGCAGCCGATTGCGGACGAAGAGAGCCAAAGACGTAAATATCAAGGCCACGCCCAGGCTGGTGGTGATAACCGACGTTACTGCATCGTCTTTGGTGAAGACATTTTCCAGGAGGTAAATCACCAGCAGAGCGGCCGGAATGCTGCCCAGGCAAAGCTGTAGCACGATCTTCCACTCCACGGAGCGGTGTTTGCCGTGGTGTACAAATACGCCACCCGTCTTGGTAAGCGCGGCAAACAGCAGATCCGTTCCTACCGCCGCCTTGGGGGCGTAACCAAAGATAAACACCAGAATGGGCGTCATCAGTGAGCCGCCACCGACACCGGTCAGGCCCACCAGGAAACCCACCAGTAGGCCTGAAATGATCTGTGCCACGTCGAATGTCATTAAGGTCATTCCTCAAAAAATCAGGGGCGGGTTACCCGACCGGAAACAGCCGCCTCACCCAGGCTAAACGCTAGCCCCGGTTATCCTAGCAGTCAGGTGTTTGAGTCCCCAAGAATGAATGCGAATAACCTAAAAACTAAATGTTATAAGGGATTGGCGGTGAGGCCTCCCGGTCGGCTTCGGCAGTCGGCTTGCCAAACGTGCGGTCATCGATTAGCTTAGCCGCCAACCTAGGGCTAGGGGTGCCCGGCAGAGTCAAGACGATCAAGTGCCGGGCTGAGACACACCCTTCGAACCTGACCCGGTTAGTACCGGCGTAGGAAAGCCTGTTCATGAAGCCGAATCCTTGTCGGCGATCTGTTCAGACTCTCTCCTGCGCTGACATTGATACAGTCTTCCGCCGAGGAGTTAAGCGATGAACGCCGTCCCTGATACCCACCTGCACGATGCCGTAACTGCCAAGCGCGCGTCCATCCAGCCTTTCGCCGCCTCGGAAAAGGTGTATGTGCATGGCAGTCGTCCAGATCTGCGCGTCCCCATGCGCAAGGTCAGCCAATCCGATACGCCGACCGGTGCGGGAGCCCAGAAAAATCCGCCCATTTACGTCTACGATACTTCCGGTCCTTATACCGATCCCGCCGTGTCGGTCGATTTGCGTCACGGCCTACCCGCGCTGCGCGAGCGCTGGATCGAGGAGCGCGGGGATACCGAACAGCTGACGGGGCCCAGTTCCAGTTATGGCCATACCCGCCAGAGCGACCCCGCCCTTGGTGCGCTGCGCTTCGAGCATATCCGCAATCCGCGCCGCGCCAAGCTCGGCGCCAATGTGACCCAGATGCACTATGCGCGGCAGGGCATCATCACGTCGGAGATGGAATACATCGCCATCCGCGAAAACCAGAAGCTGGATGCGATTGCCGAAATGTATCGGTTCCAGCATCCGGGCGAGAACTTTGGGGCGGTCATTCCCGAAATCATTACCCCCGAATTCGTGCGTGACGAAGTGGCTCGCGGCCGGGCCATCATCCCAAATAACA
>SXQV01000109.1 GCA_005792805.1 Methylococcaceae bacterium
CTGGAAGGCCTGGGCAGCGTCTCCACATAGCGCTGCCCAAGCGGCGCGAACAGTTGCCGCTCAGCGAAGACTTGCTGCGGTATGCCGAGCCGCTGGATCTCATCATTTTGCAGCTGAATCTGCTCCCGGATGAATTGCCGCTGGTCCAGCCACTCACGCAAGGCCCGCAGGCGCTGCAACTGGTCATAACTCAGCCCCGAAATGGTCTCTACCACCTCAGGCGCTTCATCGGTCTCGGAAGGACCGATGACAATATGCGGTTCAGCCTGGCCAGGTTGCGGGGTTAACCCCAGTGAAATTTCGGCAAGGAAGGCGATGATGAAGAGGGGTCGCAGTTTCATGAACGTGGCCGAACTGGGTCAGAAGCGCTAAATGTTCGAGCATCTTAACCGGCTTGCCGTGTTTCCGGGCGAGTGGCACCCGGCATTGGCGAGGGTGGCGGCTTGTCAAGCAGTTTGACAGAGCTTCGATGGTAAACTATGGCCCGTTTGGTTTGGATGGGAGCGCCGTTGAGGCCTGGACCCACTCAAGCCCGCTGCCATTCGGGGACCCTACAGGAACATGAGACGATGAAAGAGGCGGACTACAATAATTACATCAAGGCGTTCACCCGTCTTTTCGAGGTCTTCGATGCGGCGGCACCCTATCTGGATGTGACCGAAGATTTCAAATACTTCATCAATCGCAAGCGTTCCTGGCTGGAGCGGCTCAAATCCCCCGAATTTCCCGTCGCCTTCCTCGGTGCCTTTTCTGCCGGCAAGAGCACCATCATCAATGCCGTGCTGGGAGATGACATCCTGCCACAGGCGACCAAGTCGCTGACGGCCATTCCCACGCTGATTCGCAAGGGCAAAACCAGCAAGGCCATCATTTCCTACCTGACCGAGGCCGAGCGGGCCGAGTTGAAGGATCTGTATCTGGAAGAGCTTTCCAAGGAACTGCGTACCAACCCCGAGACCTACCGCTCGCTGGGCAAGGCGGAAGTGCTGGCCCGGCTCGGCAGTGATATCGAGCGTCAGCGGACGCAGTACGGGTCATTCAACAAGCAGAAGTTCTTCGAGGAGCTCAAGGCTCTCATTGAAGGCTGGGATAAATTGAGCGGCGCCACCAAGGAAATTACCCTGGATGAGCTGCCCAATTATGTGACCGAAGATTACGCGGATGTGCTGTTCGTCAACCAGGCCGAGATTTACCTGACCGATGTCAGCATTCCTGACAACGTGGTACTGGTTGATCTGCCTGGCCTGGGCGTCGTCAACCCGCGCCACCGCAAGGTCACCAAGACCTATGTGGAGAACGATGCCAAGGCATTCGTGATTGCCATGAAGGTGTTCCACCTGCTGGAGGGTGAGGAGATCGAGCTGCTGGCGGAAATTCACAGCCAGCGCAAGCGCGTGTTGCAGCGGGCCTTCTGGGTCATCAACCAGTGGGATGTGCTTAGCTCAAAGCAGAAGAAGGAAGAGCTGGCGAACTTCGATCAGAAAATCGAGCACTACGGCTTCCATATCACCAAGGACCGGGTGTTCAAGGTATCGGCGCTGAATTACCTGCTGCTGAAGCTGATTCAGGAAGGCCGGCTCGAAATGAGCCGCAGCGTCCGCGATCATGTCGATGCCCTGAAGAAGGCGATTGGCCGGATTCCCGACAAGAACGAAGCGACTCATCAGATCAAGGCGCTGGAGGAAACCAAGAGCTTTTCCAATTTCCGCACCAGCCTGTTCGAATACCTGGCCTATACCGCCAAGGCGGAGTTTCTGGAGGAAGCGCGGGGCGAATATCTCGACCTGGCCAAGCGCCTTCGCGAATGGCTGGAGCCGCTGTACCGCAATTACCAGGATGTCGATGACGACGGCATGAAGAGCACCTTCATCGCCAACCAGCTTTCGCGCCGCCAGGATGAAGCGCTGCGCCGCCTGCGCCTGACGGTGGAGGAGCATATCAAGCTGCTGCGGACCGAGTTGCTGCCGGAGTTTATCTTCTGGCGTGAGGAGGATCAGGCCCACCTCAGCGAGCAGGTCACCAGCGCGATAGATACCCTGGACCGCAAGGCGCTGAAGAACGAGCTACTCAAAGGCCTGGACCTGAACAGCGTGGTCAGCCGCTTGCCGCACAAGATCGAGGAAAACCTCAATATCCAGCGGACGTTCCGCAGCCAGCTTCAGCGTTTGCTGGATGAGCAGATGATCAAACGGCATCTTGCCCAGCTGCTGCAAAGCATCACGGCCACAGATGTTCTGCCGGAAACGGTACTGGAGAGCTTGCAGGATCGCCTCAATGGCCGGGATATGCTCAATCGTCTGAAGGGCATGTGCGATGTCTTTCTGTTCGAATACGGTGACGTGATCAATCAGTTTGGCCGGACCGTCATGGAGCAGGAGGCTATTCAGGAAACCCAGAGCACCGAAAGCATCATGAAGGCGGTGCAGGGCAATGCGGATGATGCGCTGAAGGTCGCCCGTAACATGAACTTGCTTGGGCCCAAGGACAGCATTCAGCAGATGCGTAATCTGGGACTGGATGCCTTGAGTCGTATCCACACCGCACTGATTGGCACGCCCCCGGCATTTGAGGCGGTGCCGGCCCGTGGTGATGCCATCGACCGGGCGCTGGATTACTACAAGACCGGCATTCTCGACTATGCCCGCAAGCAGCAGCATCAGATCAATCTGTTTGCCCGTCGCGGCATCAAGAACTACTTTGAAGAACTTGAGGTCGATTTGCTGGGGTACTTCGACTCCATAAAGGGCGAAATCGCCCAGATGATCATGCGCCAGCTTACGGCAGACCTGGATACCGAATTGACGACTGAGCTCGAAAAACAGCGCATCATCAAGGACACCTATCAGTTCATGACCAATGAAGTGGGGCTGGAGACGCGCCGGGGTCAGGAATAACGGCCGTTTGGCCGCAGGGTGCCTGAGGTCTTTCGCGCTGCCCGGCACAACACCCAGCTCCAACGCTTTTCACAACCCAACCCAAGGTAAATTTCCTCGATGACAGCCCTAATCTGCGGTTCCATGGCCTATGACACCATCATGGTGTTCCCCGACAAGTTCAAGCATCACATCCTGCCGGAGCAGGTGCACATTCTGAATGTTTCTTTCCTGGTACCCGAGCTGCGGCGGGAATATGGCGGCTGCGCCGGTAACATTGCCTACAATCTGAGGCAGCTGGGGACGGAACCGCTGATCATGGCGACGGTCGGCAAGGACTTTACGCCATATTCCCAGTGGCTCGGCTACTGCGGCATCAGCCAGGACTTCATCAAGGTGATTGAGAGCAGCTACACCGCTCAGGCCTATATCACGACCGATCTGGACGACAACCAAATTACCGCCTTTCATCCCGGGGCCATGTCGTTTTCTCACGAAAATACGGTGCCGCATGACCGTGGTGTTCGTTTGGGCCTGGTGTCGCCTGATGGCAAGGACGGCATGATCCAGCACGCTTCGCAGTTTGTTGCCGCAGGGATTCCCTTCATTTTTGACCCGGGCCAGGGTATGCCGATGTTCGATGGCGCCGAGTTGCTGGACTTTGTGGACAAGGCCAGCTGGGTCACCCTCAATGACTATGAAGCCCAGCTGATGCAGGAACGCACCGGTCTTGCGCCGGAAGAGTTGGCCCAGAAGGTCGAGGCACTGATTATTACGCGGGGTGCCAGTGGATCATTGATTTACTCCGGGCAAGAGGTCATCGAAATTCCGCCCGCCAAACCGCATGCGACGCTGGACCCGACCGGATGTGGTGACGCTTATCGTGCCGGGCTGGTTTACGGTTTGCTTGAGGGGCTGGATTGGGCCACTACCGGACGCATCGCCTCGCTGATGGGTGCCGTCAAGGTCGAAACCCACGGTACCCAGAACCACACCTTTACCCTGGCGGCCTTCAAGGAGCGGTATCGCGAGAATTTTGGCGTGGGTTTTTAACGTGCGGCTGAACGGGACGGGGTTTTAGCTTCCGGCGTTGGAAGACGGATGACTCATGCAGCAGCAGGGCACCCATGATCAGGG
This sequence comes from Methylococcaceae bacterium, assembly GCA_005792805.1. Classification (GTDB taxonomy): domain Bacteria; phylum Pseudomonadota; class Gammaproteobacteria; order Methylococcales; family Methylococcaceae; genus UBA6136. Next base: position 4,011 of record SXQV01000109.1, read on the forward strand.
CCGTCCCTACAATAACCGGCTCATGGATGGCTTCATGGTTGGCTATAAAGCCGAGATACAGCGAGATCGGCGGCACGATCAGAGTGATCAGCGCCACCCGTCCTGCGGGTAAATGCTTCAGGACATAAAAGTACATCGTAAAGCCGAAGGTGGTGGCGATCACGCCCAAATAGACGATCGACCTTAAACTGACCGGAGGGATGCGCGATGGCCAGATGCCATCGAATATCCCCCAGGTCAGCCAGTAAGCCGGAACCGCCAGCAGCAAACTCCCTGCGACCAGCGTGAATGCCGGGGTTCCTGCCTGTATGCGCTTGACCCAGACCGAGCTGATGGTCTGTAGTAGTGCCGCCAGCAATACCGCCCCGATGCCAAGTACCGCCGCCGCCGAGAAATTGAGGGCAGAGTGAAACATGAATACCAGGCCGGCCAGCCCCAGCAGATAGGATAGAAGCCGTGCGGGCGTCAGGCTTTTTTCACCCAGAAAGGCAGCTGATAAAGGAGCGGTCAGCAGCGGCGTCAAACCAAAGACCACCGAAATCCAGCCCGAAGGAATGTGTTGCGACGCCCAATAGGTAGCGAGCATCGAGCCGTAAATCTGCAAGGCACCTGCAACATAGGTCCACACCGCTTTGCGGTCACGGCGCAACGGGGTTCGCGTGATCGCCATGACCAAAACTACCCCGATGAGTCCGAGGCTCATCCGCGCAGTTACTCCGAACAGATAGCCCGGCCCCTCTCCGCTCCATTTGATGGCGAGTGGCGTGGTCGACCAGAGCAGAATAACGCCCAGGTAGGCGGCAATGACGCGCATTGAAGTATTGAATAAGGATCGATTTGGCAGTCTGAACCTTTCCGGCCAATACCGGAAAACATAAAAAATCCACGGAAGATAGCACGATGGACAAAACCCGCCGCCTGCTCAATATCATGGCCCAGTTGCGGCATCCCGAAACCGGCTGTCCGTGGGATGTTCAGCAGGACTTTGCCAGCCTGATTCCCTATACGCTTGAAGAAGCTTATGAAGTGGCTGAAGCCGCCGGGCGCGGCGATGTTGATGATCTTCGCGAGGAGTTGGGCGACCTGCTGTTGCAGGTCGTGTTTCATTCACGCATCGCCGAGGAACGAGGGCACTTCGATTTTGAAGCAGTGGCTGAGGCCATTGCCAGCAAGCTGGTCCGCCGTCATCCGCATGTCTTTGGTGGTGTCCGGTTTGCGACCGATGAGGAGCGGCATCGCTTTTGGGAAGATTCCAAACGTGTCGAGCGGCAGGAAAAGGGCAAGGCCGGGCCTGCCGAAAGTGTCCTGGGCCAAATTCCACGCAATCTGCCCGCCTTGATGACGGCTCAGAAACTCCAGCAGCGGGCGGCCCGGCACGGCTTTGACTGGCCGGAGATCGAGCTGGTTTTCGACAAGTTGCATGAAGAGCTGGATGAACTCAAGGCGGCCTGCAAGGCCAGGGATGAGCTGAATATCCGCGAGGAATTGGGCGATCTTTTGTTTGTAATCGCCAATCTGGCGCGGCATCTCGATGTTGATGCAGAGACCTGCTTGCGGGCCGGCAACGACAAATTTACCCGCCGCTTTCAGCATATCGAAAAGCGTGTCGCCGAACGGGGATCCAGTCTGATGGATCACACCCTGGCCGAGCTGGATGCCTATTGGGACGAAGCTAAACGGCTGGAAAAGGCGAACAAAGCCTGAGCCCTGGCTGATGCTCCACGGGTAATGCGCTGTACGGGACGCTTCAGGCTACCCGAGACAAACACGGCACGCTCACCGCCTTGCCTCGGGTTAAGCCAGCAGATTGCTGATGTGAGGCTTATTTACGCAACTCCCCATCGCGGTAATGCACATCCACCCAGCAACGCGGCAGTTCCTCACCACTAGGGAAGATTAGATTGGTCTTCGCAAACTTTTCAGGATCCTGCATTTCCTCCCCATAGTGCAGCCGGCCAATGATGTTTTTGTGAGTGGGGTTAACCAGGTCATTCAGGCCAAGTACTTCGACCAGATGCCCTTCTTTTTTTTGTTTGAGA
>SXQV01000110.1 GCA_005792805.1 Methylococcaceae bacterium
GCGCTCTTGATTGATTTTAGGCTTGTTATCATGGTATTGGATTCATGCAGCAAAAAAGGATAGCGCTTTGGATATCCACTCAGTTGGGTGATTATTCGATTTCGATGGGGCAGAAACAGCCAAAGCGATCCTTCCCCCGAGTAAGAAAAGGGAGAAGCAAAGGGTCTTCGATTTGGTCCGTGACCAGTTCGATGGCTATCACTTGTTCCTGGATGAAAATGACCTCCGTCCGATGCTTCATGGTCAGTGAAATCATATAAGTGCCGGGAATGAGGCGATGGTCCGGTATTTTCAGTAGAAAACTGCGGGTGCCTTTGGAGAGGCCGGGGATGACAGTACGTGCCGTGACGATACGGGCACCAATGCTGTTGATAATGGGGATGATGATTTCAGTCTCGCCAATATCCCGATCCGTAGCCAGTTCCAGGCGAAGGCGCAGCGGCTTATTGAAACCCACCTCCATATGTGTCTGATCGAAAACAAGGCTGGCGACGCGGAACCAGGGCACCTGCCCGGTGAGGTTGATGGCTTGAGCGGCTTCTTCATTGGCGCGCAGATAGCCCCTGACACCGGATTCGCTGTCCCCGTCCTGGATAATCCTGCCTGCCTGTAATAGCAGAACTCGATCGGTGAGCTGCAGGATCGAACTCATGTTGTGACTGACAAACAGAACCGTGCGGCCCTCCTGGCCGATGTCCTGAAGCTTGCCCAGGCATTTTTTCTGGAATTGCACATCGCCCACGGCCAGAACTTCATCGACGATGAGGATTTCCGGTTCCAGGTGGGCGGCCACTGCAAAGCCCAGTCGTACGTACATGCCGGATGAATAATGCTTCACCGGAGTGTCCAGAAATTTTTCGACTTCGGCGAAAGCTACGATCGCGTCGAACTTCTGTTTAATTTCTGCCTTGGTCATGCCCAGCATCGCACCGTTGAAGTAAATGTTTTCACGACCGGTCAATTCGTCGTGGAAACCGGTGCCGACCTCAAGCAGGCTCGCCACGCGTCCTCGAATACGAATTTCCCCCCGGGTCGGCTCAATGATGCGGGAGAGTATTTTCAGTAGCGTTGATTTGCCCGCGCCATTGCGCCCGATGATGCCCACCTTTTCTCCGCTCTGGATCGAGAAGCCAATCTCCTGCAAGGCCCAGAAGTCTTCAATGGACTCCTTGTCCTGCACGGCGGATCGCCACCTCAGTGCTCGGGAGGCTCGGCTGAGACTGCTGGCCAGGGCATCACGGAAGGTGCTGTAGTTTTCACCGCCGGCAAGGTGGTGCAGGGCGAATTTTTTGGAGAGTCCCTCGACCCGGATAACCTGAGACATCAGAGCAACTCCGCCAGATTACGCTCCACCCGCCGGAAATAAAGGAATCCGGTGGAAAGGAGTAACAGGCCTATGCCCAGGGCAGCGCCAATGTGGTATTCGAAGCCGTCGGGGGCCAGCCCCAGCAGGGACCAGCGGAAGCCCTCAATCACACCTACCATCGGGTTGAGTGCAAAGAGGCTGCGCCAGGTCTCTGGTACGACGCTACTGGAGAAACCGACGGGTGAAAGATAAAGACCAATCTGCGTTATGAACGGCGTAATGTAGCGAAAATCCTTGTATTGAGCGGTGAGGGCCGAAATCCATAAGCCCGCACCCAGGGCAATCAGGAATACGAGCGCTACACAACCCGGCAACACCAGTATTCGCCAGTCGGGTAGCCAGTCATACCAGACAAACAAGACAACGAGCACCAGCAGGGCACAGGCCAGGTCGGCCAGACTGACCATGATCGCGCTGACCGGGACGATCAGTCGGGGAAAATACACTTTGGTGATGATGGTTTCCTTGTTGCTGAGGCTATTACCGGCGTCAGCAAAGGCAGAAGCGAAGAATTGCCACGGTAACATGCCCGCAAACACGAGCAGGGGATAGGGGACGCCGTCGGAGGGCAGACGTGCGACGCGGCTGAACACCAATGTGAATACCAGCATGGTGAGCAGGGGCCGCAGCACGGCCCAGGCTACGCCAATCGTCATCCGCTTGTAACGCAGAAGGATGTCGCGCCAGGCCATGAACCAGAATAGCTCGCTATAGCGCCAGAGGTCACGCCAATAGTTGCTGGTGATGCGATTTGGCGTGATAAGGATTTCTTGCGGTGTGAGCATTGGTCAGGGATTGGGGAGTGGGTGATTGTGTGCCGGTAGCACGGTGGATGGCTTGCCGGCGTTCAGGGTGGGTCTTGTTGGGAACAGCGAGACACTGAAACCGCTGGCGAGGATAAAGGCCCAGTAGGCTTGCCAGCCCGGGTTGGTCATTTGAAAAGCCCCGCCGGTCCAAATGACCGACATCAGCAAGGTGCCGGCAAATAACCAGGATAAATTGCCGGGTTGCAGTTGCTGCCAAGCCCCATCTGAGAGGAAACCCCGGAAGAGACTCACCACTGAAAATAAGAAAATACCGGCACCTAACAGCCCGAAGCGAATGAGGATTTCCAGATAGCCGTTGTGGACATGCCTGAGCCATTCCTGTGTTGGTTCATGCCAGAGATCGCTACGTCCGGATTCGGCGATTAAACGTCGTGTCGATGACGTGCCCCAGCCGATCAGGGGATGCTCGCTCCACCTCTGTAGCCCGAATTGCTGGACTTTCAGGCGGTAACCAAATGAAGAGGGTGTTTCTGTATCGACGGACCTGCTGGCTGAAAGGGACTGAACGACCGCGAGATCTGGCATGATCCGGTCGAGAATGATCTGACGATTTAAGCCGATACCCAACAGCATGACGAGAAGGATACCCCATCCCAGTCCGGGTAAACGCTGGCTTCCCTGAGTTTTCGAGCCTCTCCGCTCACGAACGCGCAGGGTGACTGGAATCGCAATCAACGCGGCGATCCAGGTGGCGCGGGATTGACTGGTTACCAGCAGGTACAGCATCAAGTACATGGTCGCACACCATGTAGAGAGTTTCAGCACATGCCTGAGACGAAGAGATGGAGTGGGGGGTGTCAGTAATAGTCCGAGGAGTGCTGTCGCAGCCAGCAGGGCCGCAGTACTGGCGGTGAGGTGGAAGCCTGTTTGCTTGCCGGTCTGGAACGACAGCAGCGCGCTTAAATCAACCGAGTGAAGAACGCCCACGCATAAGCCCGCCAAGCCAAGCGTCAGGGTATTGCGAATGATGCGGGGCTCACCTTTGAGCCACCAACCGATAATGAGGAAGTTGCCGCAACCTAGCCAACGCCAGGTTTCCTTTAGTTGCTCGTCAAGGCTGTTTGGAAAGAGGTGGTTTCCCCAGAGGCTTTGAAAGAGCAGATAGAGGGTCACTCCGCCCCAGATGGCAAAGGCGCGAGTTTGCATGATGCCACGCAGGGCGCCGGGCTCTAGCAATAGGGCGAAGAAGCATAAGGCGAGGCCGGTGACGTGCAAGGGTGGGCTCAACCAGGCCGTAAAAGCATAGAGATGCACACCTATGTGACCGAGGCTATCAGCCAGTACGGCTCGTGAGGGGGTTACTTGGTTGGGGGTGTGTAGCATGGATAGGGGAGTGCCCCACAGCCTTGGCCAAGAGAAGGGCGATTTCTGCGGGCACTGGATGCCAGCTTTGAGCAGGGTTGGATGTTAAATGGGTTCATCAGTAGCAGCAAGCGGTTTTTGGGCGGGTTGTGGTTTAGGATGGCGATCCTTGCGTGCCCATTTTGCCAGTCAAAACCTTGGAAAATGGCTTGTGCTGTCAATCGTGTAGTCCCAAGGGGTGGTGTGACCAAGAAAAATTTCGCCGAAAGCCGGGTGATATGTCCTGGCTGGCTGGGTGCGGGCTTTCTGATTGTGGGCTTTTGCCTGTTGGTTTCCGCTGTAGCTGGCGATTGGACCCGGTTGGGTGACTACTTGAGCGCACCCGCCAGGCATTGGGAGCGCTACGAGCCGGATTCTGCGGGGGTTATTCAGTCCTACGCCGACCTGCTGGATGAGACCCGGCAGTGGCCTCCAGCAGTCGAGGCGAGTCCCGGGGAAACCATGGACAGACTGTACTGGCTCGTTGTAAAACGGTTTACGCACAGGGAAGCCTCCCATACCTTTTTCAGTAACTGGATTGCGTTTGGTCTGGGAATCATAAATCCAGGGTTTTCCCATATTTGGGATGTTGACCTGATGGTTGGAAAAGGTCACTCATTGCTCTGTGACCAGTCATCTTATTTGCTTCTGAGGCTGGCTCACGATCATGGCATTAAAGTCAGGCATGTTGGCTTGGATGGCCATGTCGTTATGGAGGCCTGGTATGCCGGCGACTGGCATCTGTATGACCCTGATCTGGAGGTCGTGCCGGTTGACCCGGCGGGACAGGTGTTAAGTGTTGATAGGCTGGCAAAAGAAAAAAACCTACTCGAACACTACTATGGCCGGCATGGAATGGTCGAGATAGTCGGTTCCCGTGAAAACGACAATTATGTCAGTTACCCTGAGGCGGCGCGATTCACCTGGCAAGCCGAGGTTCTGGCTCGACTGGAAAAAGTCACTCAAGTGATGAAATATCTTGTGCCTGTCCTGCTGTTGCTAATCGGGCTCCGGCTGTCCTTTCGGTGATTGCAGCAGGGCAGGGTGGTTGACCAGGTTGAGTATCCTGGCCAACCGGTTTGCAGTGGCTTTTCGCCCCGCCGGGTTTTCCGGATGCGGTTTGTTTCTTGGCTAATTCAAGTCGTCGTTGCGCCAGTACTTGGCTCCCGTGATGCTCAAGCCAACCATCGCTCCTTCCTTGGTCAGCTGGTAGAGTGTGATGCCCGGTGCCACATTGGCGCCAAGGTCTCCACCCACACTGTCTTTTTTGTTGGCGGCGGCGGCGTTCGCACGACCGCCAAACTGCCATCCGGAGTTCACGAAGCTATCCATGGCCTCTTTCGTATCAAACACGAACACCAGCCGGAAATTGGTGTACCCAAAGCCGAGCCCTGGCTGTAGCTCGAACATCTTCATGAAGGTGTGCTGCTTTGTGCGGTTGTTCACCACCACGCCATTACCATGGTCGAGGCCACCCCACAGAAATTTGCCGCCGGTCGCGTCAAAGACGCCATAACCGGCGGCTTTTTGGGCTTCTTTTCGTATTGCAGGATGCTGGTTGTAAAGCTCGTTCAGCGTTTCTGCGGCCATGGAGTTGACCTGGCTGCGTTGCTTGCTCACAGAGCCGTCGAGCTGAAGACCGCAACCTGTGATGAAAAGGGCCAGCGAAAGCCCCGCTAACAGTTTGTTCATTTCATGTTCTCTATGGTTAAGTTGGCGAATTCAACCCTGAAGGGCTGTGCCTTGGGTTGCCGGGTGGGACAGTTTGGTACCTGTCCACCCAAGGACGTGATCATACACCGAGAGCCTTTAATGGGTTGGCCGCTGATTTCGTGGCGGTTAAGGACATCGGCGGTAACCAAACATGGTCCAGGGCGTGGTGTGGCACACTATGCCATGCCTAGAGAGAACCGTTGTTCCTTCCTGTTGGGATGCCGCTGATTCCCCGATTGTTGAGAGTGAACCCGAGCGTTGGAATATGCACGGGGCGATGGTCTCTGCGTGAGTGGCGGCTCAGGCTGCGGTTGCAATTCGGCGTTGTGCTGGTCCTGCTGATTGCCAGTGGCTCCTCGGTCGCCAGGGATTGGGTGCAGTACCCCGATGACCCGCTGAATACCCATAAGGCCGTTTCAAGGACACCGGGCCGGTCGGCGACGCAGGCTGGGGAGGATCCCTGTCAGATTTTGAACCGCCAGCCGGACAAGTGGAGCTTGATTGACGTGATTGAGCAGGCGCTTTGCCATAATCCGCAAACCCGGCAAGCCTGGGCAGCCGCGCGTCAACAAGCTTCGCAGGTCGGGATGGCGGAATCCGCGTATTTGCCGTCCTTCAATTTCTCGATGCCGATCTCCCGGAGTCAGAACACGGCGGGTGGTGGTATCAGCAATGGGGTACCGGTGCCGGGCAGCGGAGATCTCCGCACAGAAAATACCCGGGTCGCCCCAACGCTGAGTCTTAATTACCTTCTGTTCGACTTTGGGGGGCGGGCAGCGCGGGTCGAGGCCGCCCGCCAGGCCCTGGAGGCGGCTAACTGGACCCATGCCGCCACGCTGCAATCGGTGCTGTTCGCGGCCATCCAGGCGTATTACCAGCTGTTTGCGGCCAATGCCTCTCTGCAAGCGGCTGAGGCGACGGAGAAATCCACCCGGAAGGCGCTGGATGCGGCGGCCTACCGTTATGAAACAGGCGCGGCGGCGTTGGGCGATAAACTTCAGGCACAAACCACGCATGCACAGGCCAAAGTCAACCGCCGGACAGCCGCAGGCAATGCCCAGGCTTCGCTTGGCACACTGGCTGCGGTGATGGGTCTGAAGCCCCAGGCCTCCTTGCAGTTTGAGCCACCCAGCCTCACGGGTCCCGACGTGGATCGGGAAAAAGATGTTCAGGAGCTGATTGATCTGGCCAAAACGTCGCGCCCCGACCTGGCAGCGGCGGAGGCTCAGGTCAAGGCCACGGAGGCAGGCATCCTGCAGGCGCGCTCTGGCAGCCTGCCGTCGCTTTCTCTGGTCGGCAGCTACACCTCTCTCGAAACTCTCGGTGTTTCCAGCATCTCCAGCTGGGCGATTGGTGTACAGGTGGCTGTGCCTCTGTTCACCGGCTTCAACAACACCTACCAGATCAAGAGTGCGGAAGAGCAGGTGGAGATGCAGGCGGCGAACCGGGACAAGCTGGAGCAGTCAATAGCTCAAGAGGTCTGGCGGTCTTATTACACCCTGTCGGCCACCCGCGAAAATCTTCAGAATACCCAGGAACTGCTCGATAGCGCCCTTCAGGCGGAGCAGGTCGCCCTGGGGCGTTATGAGGAAGGCGTCGGTAATATCGTGGAGCTGATGAATTCCGAGGCCAATCTGGCCAATGCCCGCTATCAGTTTGTGCAGGCCCATTACAACTGGCGCATCGGTAAGGCGCAACTGGCCCAGGCTTTGGGCCGGTTGGATATGGATGATGTGGCAGCGGTGGATGGTCCTGGTGAGCGGAGAATTGCAAATTGAAACTTGGCTCCCTCTACCCCTCTATCACGCGACAGCTGATGCTCCGAAACTTGTTTTTTTTACTGGCACTGCTGGGCCTTGGCTGGGGTAGCTGGAGTTATTGGCAGAGCCAGCAAGCCCTGGCGAGGAACGAGTACGTCACGGTTACCCTGGATCGCGGCGATATCGTCAAGACCGTCTCGGCCAATGGCACCCTGAATCCAGTCGTGCTGGTCAATGTGGGCACTCAGGTGTCCGGTACTGTCCAGAAGCTCTACGCCGATTTTAATGACCGGGTCACCCTGGGCCAGGTGCTTGCCGAGCTCGATCCCTCGCTGTTCAACGCCGCGCTGGACCAGAGTACGTCTAATCTCGCCAATGCGGAGGCCAGCCTGAAGCTTGCAGAGGCCAATGCGGGGCGGACGCGGGCCTTGTTTGAAAAGGGCTATATGGCTCGTGCCGAGTGGGATCAGGCGCTCCAGGCCGTTGCCGGTGCCCGCGCCCAGGTGGGCGTGGCCCAGGCGGTCGTGCGGCGTGACCAGACCAATCTCCGCTACAGCGTTATCAAGTCACCGGTATCCGGTATCGTCGTTTCGCGCAATGTCGATGTCGGCCAGACGATGGCCGCGAGTTTTCAGACGCCGGTGCTGTTCACGATCGCCGAAAATCTCAAGCGCATGCAGATTGACACGACCGTGGCTGAGGCCGATGTCGGTGGCATCCGGGTGGGCCAGAGTGGCACGTTTACCGTCGATGCTTTTCCGGGGCGCGAGTATCAGGGTCGAGTACGGCAGATTCGGCTCAATTCGCAGGTTTTGCAGAATGTGGTCACCTACAACGTCGTGATCGACGTTGCCAATCCCGATGAAACCCTGCTGCCCGGCATGACGGCCTTCGTCAATATTGCCGTTGCCCGGCGTGAAAATGTGTTGCGTGTGCCGCTCAGTGCCTTACGGTTCAAGCCGGCGGTGGCCGATGAGTCTGCCGATGCCGTTCCGGGGCCCGCTTTAAGCCGTCAGGAGGAGAAAACCGTCTACCGTCTGATACAGGGCAAGGCCGAACCACTCAGATTTACCGCTGGCCTGAGTAACAATCTGTCCATCGAGGTGCTGTCGGGCGAGTTGAAAGTCGGTGACATCCTCGTCATTGAGGATAGGCATCCTGATAAATCGTCCAGAAAATCCGGCGGAAGCGGGAAGGACTCGTCTTTCAGGGTAAAGCTGTTCTGAGGCATGGGTGACTTCAGGCCACACCCGCTGGCTGGGGTTCAATAAAATCGGGCAAGACCGATATGTGATTTCTTCATTGGGCAGAATGATGGTTCAATCCTAGAATGTGGAGCGTTTGGTTTTGATCGGCCTCAACACCAAAGCATTATCTCGTGAGTTCGCGCTGCTAAACTTGTGCGCGTGGGGAAATCTGGAGGGAAGTAGCATGATGAAGCTTAAAAGACCGGCAGGCTGGCTGTTGGGCTTGTTATTGATGCAGCCGGCCACGGAGGCGGCAGCGGTAAACAAGCTCGACTGGGTTCGATTTCTTGAACAGGCAAGTTTTGGCCCGACCCCCGGGGTGATTGATGCCTGGCAAACGAGTGATCCAAACGCCTGGCTTTTGGATCAGCAGTCGCGTCTCCCAACGCGCTACACGGAGCTTCCCGCGTTTCCGGCCAACCAGAATCTGGGCTGCCCGGCAACATTGGCCGACGTGGCCCAGTGCAAACGCGATAACTACACGATGTATCCGCTACAGGTGCAGTTTTTCAACAATGCCCTGTATGCACCGGATCAGTTACGGCAGCGGGTGGCTTATACGCTCAGTCAGATATTTGTTGTCTCCGGTCTGCAAATTCGCCAACCCAGCAGCATGGTGCCCTACCTCAACATTCTCGTGGAGGGTGCTCTGGGCAATTTTCGCACTCTGCTGGAGAAAATCACTCTCAACGCGGCCATGGGTGATTACCTCGACATGGTCAATAACGACAAGCCGAGCGCCAATGGCAAGATTCAACCAAATGAAAATTATGCCCGCGAAGTACTACAGTTGTTCAGCGTTGGCCTCTATCAGCTGAATCAGGATGGAACGCAAAAGCTGGGGGCCGATGGCGTGCCGGTCCCGGCTTACGATCAAGCGGCAATTGAAGGATTTGCCCATGCGTTCACGGGCTGGACCTATGCCGCACAGGCTGGTGTGACGCCCAAAGCGCATAACCCGGCCAATTACCTTCAGCCCATGGAGGTCTACCGGAGCAAAGGGGTCGACATCAATCATGACAAGCTCGGCAAGCATTTGCTCAGCTATCCGGGGGCACGCTTTGAATGGCTGAGTGCCGGGCAAATGGCCGAGACCGATCTGAGTCAGGCACTCGATAATATCTTCTATCACCCCAACGTCGGGCCGTTCATCGGCACCTACCTGATTCAGTCCCTGGTCACCAGCAATCCGAGCCGGGCGTATGTCACCCGTGTGGCTAGGGTGTTTGCCAATAACGGAGCAGGTGTCCGGGGTGATTTGTTCGCGACGGTAAAGGCGGTATTACTGGATCCCGAGGCGCGTGGGGTGGCCCCGCAGTCCGCTGATTATGGCCGGCTGCGGGAGCCGGTTCTCCTGGTTACGGGGTTGTTGCGGAGTCTCGAAGCGGGCAGCGACGGCATTCTGGCTAATCAGACCAAGGCCATGGGGCAGGACATTTTTTACGCGCCGTCGGTGTTCAGTTATTACCCGCGCCCCTATCAGGTTCCGGGTACCCGCTTGCAGGGCCCCGAGTTCGGTATCGAGTCGAGTTCAGCTACGGTGTCGCGCCATAATCTGGTGAATACGCTGGTTTATTCACGCATCAATTCCGCCGCTCCGGCGACGGGCACCGAAATCAGCTGGGCACGGCTGGATCCCTTGAGCAAACTGAAAGACCCTGGGCCGCTGCTGGACTATCTCAATCACAACCTGTTGCACGGCACCATGCCGGCTGACATGAGATCCATCATCGCCGGGACGTTGACCTGCCCGATCAAGGCCGGCCAAGCGGAGTGCAGTAACGCCCGGGACCGCGCCAAGACGGCTCTCTATCTGGTTGCCACTTCGGCGGCCTATCAAATTCAGAGGTAGCGCCATGCTGACACGCAGACACTTCATCAAAAACACGGGGCTTGCGCTGACCGGCTCGGCCCTGCTGGCCAGCCTTGGCCGGGTTGGCTATGCCGAAGCGGCTGGCGCGGATTACAAGGCCTTGGTCTGTCTGTTTCTGAATGGCGGCAACGATGGCAACCATCTGCTGGCTCCATTGGACGCCGAGGGGTACGCCAGTTACGCCGCCATTCGGGGGGCTGGTTCCGGGATCAATATCCCGCAGGGCGAGTGGTTGCCGATTACGGCGGCGAGTCAGGGTGGCCGGAGCTTCGGTTTGCACCCGAACCTGAAAGGGCTCAAGAGCCTCTACGACTCGGGCAATGCGGCACTGCTATGCAATGTGGGTACCTTGCTGGAACCACTGACCCGGGACCAGTTCCGGGCAGGCAAGGGGCGGCCGCCCAATCTGTATTCACATCTCGATCAGGTATTGCAATGGCAGGCGGGCTCGGGTGGATCTGCCAGTCGGCCCAGCGGTTGGGGGGGGCGGCTGGCGGATGTCAGCGGGCCGCAGTTCAATGGCGTCACGAAATTTCCGATGCTGGCCTCCCTGTCCGGGGTTAATCTTTTCACCACCGGACTCCAGTCCGGTGTGATCGCGCCGGGGTCGTCCAGCCTGAGAGGTTTCAGCACCTCGACGGCATCCAAAGCCCGGTATGACGCACTGCGCAAAATCGAAGCGCTGGGCATCAGCAGTTCATTGGGCAGGGCAAAGAATCTCATTACCGGGGCTGCAATCGACAATCTTGCCACGCTGAATACGGCGCTGGACGCTTCGCCGGCATTGAATACGGTATTTCCCGCCAGCGCGCTGGGCAAGCAGTTGCAGACCGTCGCCCGCATGATTGCTCTTCGCGATGTATTGGGACTCAGACGCCAGGTTTTTTTCTGTTCACTGGGCGGCTTCGACACGCATACCAATCAGTTATCGACCCAGGGCAGCCTGTTGCAGGATGTGGATGCCTCGCTGACGGCGTTTCATGCCGCCATGATCGAGCAGGGGGTTGACCAGAATGTCACCAGTTTTACCCTGTCCGACTTCGGTCGTACCTTCGTGCCGTCGGCGGGCGCGGGTTCAGACCATGGGTGGGGAAGCCATCATCTGCTGGTCGGTGGGGCGGTCAATGGGGGCAACCTTTATGGCCGCTATCCAAACCTGATTGTGGGTGGGGCGGACGATGCGGATGATGAAGGCCGCTGGATTCCCACCACGTCGGTCGATGAATACGGCGCACAGCTGGCGCGGTGGTTTGGTGTGAGTGATCTGGCCAGCCTGTTTCCCAATATGGGTCACTTCGATGCCGCGCGGACCGATCTGGGATTCATGAGGACCTGATTCCTCCATGCCAAACTGGCGCCACAACGTCCTGTAGTGTCGTCCGATATGGCGGTCCCCCTCATTCAGGCCAGCAACCTGAAGAAGGACTATCTGCTCGGTAACGGCGAGACGTTCGCCGTACTGCATGGGCTCAGCTTCAAGATCGAAGCCGGTGATTTCGTTGCCATCATGGGGCCGTCGGGGTCGGGCAAGTCGACCTTGATGAACCTTCTCGGCTGTCTCGATGTGCCGGATTCCGGCCACTACCTGCTCAACGGCACCGATACGGCGGGGCTGGGGCCGGATGAGTTGGCCGATTTGCGTAACCGGCTGATTGGCTTCGTGTTTCAGGGCTTCAACCTGTTGCCACGAAAAAACATTCTCGACAACGTGGCGCTCCCGCTGGTGTATGCCGGTGTCAGGCGTTCGCAGCGGGAGGCGGTGGCCCAGCGGATTCTTCAGCGGGTGGGTTTAGGTGACCGCGTCACCAGCCGGCCAAACCAGTTGTCGGGTGGCCAGCAGCAGCGCGTGGCCA
>SXQV01000111.1 GCA_005792805.1 Methylococcaceae bacterium
GAGAAGGTCTTCGAGATCAATCGCAGCTTCCGCAACGAGGGGCTTTCGACCAAGCATAATCCCGAGTTCACCATGATCGAGTTTTATCAGGCGTATGCGGATTACCGCGACCTGATGGATCTGACCGAGACGCTCATGCGGGGTATGGCGGAAAAGCTGCTGGGCGGTACCGAAATTATTTATCAGGGCACCGCATACGATCTCGGCAAGCCCTTCCGGCGAATGACGCTGGTGGAATCTGTCCTGCATTACAACCTGGACATCACGGAAGAACAGCTGACTGACCGCGAAACGGCATCGGCCATTGCCCAGCGTTTGGGCATCAAGGTGGAAGCTAGTGACGGGTTGGGCAAGATACAGACCGGGATCTTTGAAAAGACCGTCGAGGACAAGCTCTTCGAGCCTACGTTCATCACGGCCTATCCCGCCGAGGTGTCGCCTCTCGCCCGTCGCAATGACGATAACCCCTTTATTACTGATCGGTTCGAGTTTTTTGTCGGGGGCCGCGAACTGGCCAACGGTTTCTCCGAGTTGAATGATCCGGAAGATCAGGCCGAGCGCTTCCGCCAGCAAGTCATGGACAAGGACGCCGGTGACGAAGAGGCGATGCACTATGACGCAGACTACATCCGTGCCCTGGAATATGGCATGGCCCCGACTGCGGGCGAAGGCATCGGTATCGATCGGCTCGTCATGTTTTTCACTGATTCACCGTCCATCCGGGATGTCATCCTGTTCCCGCATATGCGACGGGAAGCCTGAGGAAACGATATGGGGCGGCGCGATGCGCTGGCGGAGACAGCCTGGGTTCTCCGCCCGCGCGTTAGGGGCTAACCGATACGGTGGGTCTGATCTGATAAACTCCGGCTTATTTTTTCGGGAACCTTGACCGTGCTGAAGACCCTCAGGATAGCTACCCGCAAAAGCCCTTTGGCTCTCTGGCAGGCCGAACACGTGGCGGCCCGCTTGCAGTCTGCCCACCCGGAGCTACAGATCGAGCTGATCAAAATGGTCACCCGTGGCGACAAGATTCTCGACGCTCCCTTGGCCAAGGTCGGCGGCAAGGGTCTGTTCGTCAAAGAGCTGGAGCAAGGGCTCCTCGAAGGAACCGCTGATATTGCTGTCCATTCCATGAAGGACGTACCCGCCGAGCTGCCGGAAGGTTTGCATCTCTCTGCCATTTTGACCCGCGAAGATCCCCGTGACGCACTGGTGTCCCAAAGATACGCCCGCCTCTCGGCATTACCTGCCGATGCCCGTATTGGTACCTCCAGTTTACGTCGGCAGTGCCAGCTCAAGCTCAGATTGCCCGATTGTCACATTGCGAGTCTCCGGGGCAATGTCGGTACCCGGCTGGAAAAGCTGGAGACGGAAAACCTGGATGCCATCATTCTCGCGGCAGCGGGGCTCATTCGGCTGGGTTTGGCCGGCCGCATCACGGAAGTGCTCTCGCCCGAAGACAGCCTTCCGGCCGTGGGGCAGGGCGCTATCGGCATTGAGTGCCGCCGGGAAGATCCGCGTATCAACGAGCTGCTGGCGGTGCTGCATGATCCCGATACGGCGGATTGCGTCGGCGCGGAGCGTGGTTTCAATCATCGGCTCAATGGCGGTTGTCAGGTGCCCATTGCGGGCTATGCCGAATTGCATGGCGGCCAGATCTACCTGCGGGGTCTCGTTGCCAGTCCTGATGGCCGGATGCAGGTGCGAGGTGAAGTGCAAGGGCCTC
Source organism: Methylococcaceae bacterium (assembly GCA_005792805.1). Lineage (GTDB taxonomy): Bacteria > Pseudomonadota > Gammaproteobacteria > Methylococcales > Methylococcaceae > UBA6136. The sequence continues at coordinate 1,727 of SXQV01000111.1, forward strand.
GGGTGGAAGCCGATGCGTTGGGTGTCAGTCTGGCCGAGCAGCTGCTGTCCCAGGGCGCGGATTCCATTTTGCGCGAACTTTACGAGCCCGCATGACCTCCCGCGTGATCGAGCCCTTGGCCGGAATGACCGTACTGGTGACGCGGCCTGCCGGTCAGGGTGAGGGGCTGGCACAGCTCATTACAGCGGCCGGTGGGCGCGCCGTGCAGGCCCCTTTGCTGCGTATCGCTCCTTCCGGAGATTCATCTGCTGCCGCTTCGTTGTTGAATTCACCTGAATCCTGGGACTGGCTTATTTTTGTCAGTGCCAATGCCGTGCGGTTTGCGCTGGGTTTGGATGGCGGGTTAGAACTCCGGGGAGGCACCACCCGCATCGCCGCTGTCGGCGAAGCGACGGCGGCGGCGCTCGCGGGGGCCGGTTTGACGGTCGATCTGGTTCCTTATCCCCAGTTCAACAGCGAAGCCCTGTTGGCCGATCCGCGAATGGCGGCGGTGGCCGGTCAGCGTGTGCTGGTCGTGCGGGGTGAGGGCGGGCGGGAGCATTTGGCGGACATTCTCCGCGAACGCGGGGCCGAGGTCGTCTACGCCGAAGTGTATCGGCGTGTTCCGGTGCAGGCTGAGGAATTTTCGCCCAGCCTCACCGCCTTGCAAGAGGGGATTTATGATGCGGTGGTCGTCACCAGTGGTGAGGCGCTGGCGCACTTGACCGGGCTGTTGCGGGAGAGCGGGCTGGATAGCCTGCCCAGGCCGGCGATGGTGGTGCCGAGCGAGCGCATCGCTGATCAGGCGCGTGAGCAAGGCTGGTCAAAACGGCTGATTGCTGAGCAGGCCAGCGATGAAGCTATCGTGCAAGCCCTGAAGCAATTTGCCCATGCCCGCAAAACCGGGCAAGGTCCCGTGACCCTGGAGCCTTTGGAATCCGACTCCACCACACCTGAACCCGAAACTACAATCGCACCTGCCGGTGAGCTGATCGAAGGCCCGGCAGTCAATATTGAATCAGATCAAAATGGGGATAAGCCGTTGACTAATCAGGAACAAGACATCCGGCCTAGCGTTGAGTCGACCCATGAGACGGAGCCCGCTGCCGTTCAAGACGCTACTACAGCAACAGTCAAGGGGAAGCCGCCCAAGAAGCCCCGCAGCCTCGCCTGGGTCGGATACATGGTGTTGCTGGGGGTGATCGGATTGGCCGCAGGGGGTTGGTTCCTTTTGCAGGAGCTTCGTTCGCGCCAGGAGGGCCTTGGCGGGCAGATCACGGATAAAACCCATCAGGTTCAAGAGGTCACCCACCAGATCACGTCGGTTCAATCCGATATCGCGGCCCTGCACTCGCAAGTGGCGACCCTCCAGAGTCAGTTTTCTGGAAATGACGCCAAGATCGAACGACGTCTAGGCGATCAGGCTGAACAGTGGGAGGTGAAGCTGGAATCTACCCGGGGTGAGCTGAGTACGGCCATTCAACAGATTCAGCGGCAACTGAATAAAACCCGCAGCGACCTTTTGATCACTGATGCCGAATATCTCCTGAGCGTCGCCAACCAAAAGCTGCATCTGGTCGGAGACGTCAAGTCCGTGCTGGCCGCCATGGAAGCGGCCGATCAGCGGCTGCACGAAAGTGGCGATCCTGCCGTTTACAAGGTGCGACAGGCGCTGGCAGAGGAGATGGCCGCTGTGCGCAAGATTCAGGCACCCGACCTGGTTGGCTTTTCCTCCCGGTTGATTGCGCTGGAAAAAAAGGTTCCTTCGCTGCCCCTGCTGTTACCCCATGCCGGGACCGTCAAGCAGCACGAAAAAGAAAAGGAGCAGCAGTCTCAGGCTGAAGAACAGAGCCCGGAGGAGAAGGGCGATGCGTTCGACAGTGCCCTCCGTGGTTTCAAAGACCTGGTGACGGTGCGCCGCACGGATCAACCCGTCGAGGCCCTGTTGGTGCCGGAGCAGGTAGAAGTGTTGCGCCAATTGTTGCTGCTCAAGCTCGAATCTTCACGGGCCGCCCTGTTACGTAACGACGAACAGCTCTACCGCGACAGTCTGGCGACCGCCATGGACTGGATTGGCCAGCATTTCGACACCGCCGCTGCCGAAACCAAAGCCATGCTGGATGACCTCAATGCGTTGGCCGACCGTTCGTTTACCGTGGCCTATCCTGATATCAGCAAGTCCATGGTCATGTTGCAGAATATCGAGAAACTGAGGTTAGAGGCCGAAGATGCCGCGATGCGAGGCAATTCCGCACCCGGAGCCAGTGGTGCGTCGCCAGCGGCGGCAAGCCCGGCACCGGCGATTGAGCCACCGGTCACGCCTGTCAATGAAGCATCAGTACCCAGGGATGTAAAGGGCAAAAAATCCGAAAAGCCCGTCCCGGGCAAGAAAGGTAAATCTGGCGAGAAGGCGGAAGCACCGGCGGCAGAGATGCCGGTCGCAATTCCCGCTCCGGCCGGAGCGGGCTCAACGCCATCGGTCGAGCCCGTTCAGGAATCCGTGCCTGAGGCGGCCCCCGGTAATCCTCCCGCCATGCATGAAGCAAAACCCATCGAAGAGCCGGGAGAGCGCCTGTGAGGAGAAAAATTGTCTTTTCATTGGCGGCGTTCTTTCTGGTCTTCGGGCTGGTGGCGCTGGGTTACAGGCAGTTGAGCGCCTCTGGAAATGCGGGTTACGTCATCATCGGCATTGGTGATTGGGTGCTCGAAACCTCTTTGTACTTTGTCATCATTTTTCTTACGCTCCTTTTTATCGCGCTGTATTTGGGTCTCCGCTTCATGACAGGAGCGGCAAAACTGCCCGATTCCATCAAGAAGCGAAACAGTGAGCAGCGCAGCAAGCGCTCATTAGAGGCGCTGGTTGCCGGCCTCATCGAAACCATTGAGGGCAAGTGGGAGAAAGCCGAGCGCAATCTGATCCGGCACGCCGCAGACAGCCGCCTGCCGTTGTTCAACTACCTCACGGCTGCCCGGGCGGCGCATGCGCGGGGCGCTTCAGAGCAGCGCGATGATTACCTGAAGCTGGCGCAAAGGAATGCGCCTGAGGCCGAGTTGGCGGTCAATCTCAGTCGGGCCAAGCTGTTGATGGGGACGCATCAGTACGAAGAGGCGCTGGAGCAACTGACCGAGATCAACCGGACTCATGGCAATCATCCGGTAGTTTTAAGGATGATGTGCGAAGCCTATACCCGGACTCGTGATTGGGATGCTCTTCATCACCTGATTCCAGTCCTGCGCGACGCCAAGCTGATGCCCGAGACTGAACTCAAAAAGCTGGAAGTGGAGGCTTACCGTACTTTGCTGGAAAAGCGGGCAATGACGCGCGATCCCACCCGGATTCGCGAAATCTGGCGCAGGGTGCCGGGTAACGTGCGGACGGAGTTTGCCGTCGTGATGCCTTATTGCCGGGGCATGATTGACGCTGGCATGGGTGAGGAAGTGGAGGAAGATCTCCGCCTGGCCCTGGGCCGCGACTGGGAGCCCGAATTGCTCCAGCTCTATTCCCGGATCGAAACGGCTGATGTCTCCAGGCAGTTGCGTGGCGCTGAAGACTGGCTAGGGCCGCACCGGGACGATGCCCAATTGCTGCACGTGCTGGGCCGATTCGCTCTGCGCGCTGATCAGGAGGAGAAGGCGAGGGATTATCTTCAACGCAGTTTGGAACTGGATCCGACGATGGAAGCCTGCAAGTTGCTGGGTGACCTGCTGTTCGAAAAAAAGGATGTCGCCGCCGCCGGCGTGATTTATCGTCAGGGCTTGAAACTGGCCGCAAAAGAGCCGGTAGACTCTGAGGCCTTGAGCAAGGCCGCCGCTATTCTGGCACCACAGGTCGCGCAGACCGCCGCTGCGGAAGCAGGGCACTAACTGAGCCCTCTCGGCCGGCTGGTGCATCCCCGATATGACTTCCCCTGTCATCCGCTGCGAGCGGGCCGGTAAGAAATTCCGGCGGTCGGCCCTGGCCTCTCTTCGTTATGGCACGGCGGATCTGCTTCGACGGCTGTGCCGTCGGCCTCTCCCTGGCACACGGCGTCCGGAAGAGTTCTGGGCCTTACACGATGTAAGCTTTGAAGCACGTCGCGGCGAGTGCATCGGCATTATCGGCCCGAATGGCGCTGGCAAAAGCACTCTGCTACGACTCATCAGCGGCGATTATCGTCCGGATCAAGGTTGCATTACCCGCAACGGTGCCGTGACCTCGCTGATACGGCTGGGGGCCGGACTGCAACCCATGCTAACCGGCCGCGAGAACATTTATATCAAATGCTCGGAGCTGGGGTTCGGCAAGGCCGAGACCGATGGTTTGCTGGATCAGATCGCCGCCTTTTCCGGGCTCCAGAAATCTCTGGATCTTCCGGTCAGGCGTTATTCGGACGGCATGTATGCGCGGCTGGAGTTTTCCATCGCCACTTGCGCGCCGATGGGTATCCTGCTGATCGACGAAGTGCTGGCGGTCGGTGACGTAGCTTTCCAGATGCGCTGTCTGCAGCGCCTGAATCAATTGAAACAGGCTGGTACCACCATTCTGTTCGTCTCCCATTCCGAAATGAATGTGCGGCACATCGCTGATCGCTGCCTGTTGCTATTTGATGGCGAGGCGTTGGCGTTGGGAGAAACCGACGCGCTGTTCCGGAAGTATTACGAAGCGACGGGCTTTCTGGATCGGGCGCTCGAACCCCTCGGGCTGGCACCGGTGATGCCGGCCGATTTCTCTGGTGACATCCATTTGACGGGCCTATTGCTGGCAGATGGCGACGCGGCCGTCGTCAAAACCGGTCATCCGCTCCGGCTCCGTGTGCGGTATGAAGGGGGAGCGAAGGTTGCCTCAGCGACCCTGTTGCTGCAATTCTGGAGTACTACTGGTTTATTGATGGCCTCGTTCGATTCAAGCCTGCATGGCGATTTCGAATGGGATCCGCGTGGCGAGAGCGTGCTGGAGCTACCGTTTCTCGGTCTCTCAGCCGGGGTTTACCGGGTGGCCGGCGGTTTTCGGCTGGGTGGGGGCTGGCTGAGTTACCAGTCGAAGCTGCTCGATCTGTCTGTGCTCCAGCCGCATCTGTCTGAGGCTCATGGCCTGGTGGCGTTAGAGGGTCGATTGATGCGCAGCAATGGCTAACCGGTCGATAGACCCACTGATTCAAGCATGAAGTGTGAGCTTGGGAGGCAAGATGACGTCCATGGTGATCGGCAAATGGTCCGAACAAGGGAAATGGAGCGCCTGAAGGTGCTCAACCCTCAGGCTTGGGGTAACGAGGATATGGTCGATCATGCGGTGAGGCTGCCAGCTAGGCCAGGTGTTGACGACGCAGGCGGGGTCGCACAGCTCGGTTGATCGGGTCAGCCATTGCAGTTCCGGCGAGTGGGGTTCGCAGTTGAAATCACCCATGACCACCGCATGGGTATGCGGTTTTAATAACTCGGCGACGAAGCCAAGCTGCCGCATCCTGGCGCGCTGGCTGAGCGCCAGGTGGACCACGCACACAGCGAGTAATTCATCGGATGTATGACCTCGACCGTACCGTGCCAGCACCACACCGCGTCCAGGCAGTCCGGGCAGTTTGTAGTCGTGAATTTCGTGGGGTTTGATGCGGCTCAGCAAGCCGTTGCTGTGCATCGCGATGGGGCCCATGCGGCGGTTGACCTGGTTGTGCCAGTGAGGGAAGCCGCCATGCTCGGCCAAATACTGGGTCTGCACGATTTTGTGGCTACGCAGGCCGCCGCCATCAACCTCTTGCAGGCCCACGATATCGAAGGGCTTGAGTAGCTGGGCGATGCGGTTGAGATTGGGCAGACGTTTGCGGCTAGGCCACACATGACGCCAGCTCCCGGTAATCATGTCCCGGTAACTGGCGGTGCTGATGCCGGTCTGGATGTTGAAACTGGCCAGCCGCAAACGCCGTGGGTGGCTGTGCACTCCCTCCGGGGTGTCAGGAGAGGTTGACGTTTTTAGCTCCATGTAGTCGATGAAAGGGACGGCCGGGCGGGATTGATGTCCTGTCACCCGTCCGTCCTCAGATCATTTTTTGGCGGCGGGTGCCGACTCCTTCCTGATCAGGGCATTGGTGATTTCGATCATGCGCGGGAAGGACTTCGCCTTGCCAGGGCTGACTACGTACTTGCCATTGACCACCAGTGCGGGTGTCCCGGTAATACCGTATTTGGCTGCCAGACCGGTGGCCTGCCGCATCTTGGAGTCCACGGCAAAGGATTTGTAGGCCTGATGGAAATCGGCCTCGGCTACACCATGCGCGGCGAAGAACTTGGCCAGATCATCTTCCGATTCCAGCTTTTCCCGCTTGTTCTGGATGGCGTCGTAAAAGTCGGCGTGCAGTTTGTCCAGAACGCCCAGTGCCTCGGCGGTGAAGAACGCCTTGGCGTGCGCGGCCCATTGCTCAGTGAACACGGCAGGCTGACGCTGGAAGTCCACTGAATCGGGCTTGGATTTGATCCAGGCATTCAGGTCGGGCTCAAAGTGGTAGCAGTGCGGACAGCCATACCAGAAAAATTCCAGTACCTCGACTTTGGCGGGATCGGACGTCGGCTGGGGCGGATTGACCAGATCGTAATCCGTGCCTTCCTTGAACTCTTCGGCATGAGCCGGTGTAAAGGCGAACGATGCCGCGAGGGCGAGTGCGGTCATCAGGTTCATCAATGCTTTATTCATGCTTTCCTCCTGGATTAGGTATTGGTGACAGAAGTAACGGGTCGCCGGGCTCGCGACCGGATTAGTGATTCAGCGTGGAGACATATTCGGCGACAGCGCTGATTTCGGCCTCGCCAAGCTTGGCAGCCACGGTCCGCATCATCGCGTTCATATCATTGCCCCGTTCAGCCGCCTTGAAGTCATGGAGGGTTTTCTCGACATAGGCGGAGTATTGGCCATGCAGTTTCGGGAACACGGCCTGCGGGTTACCGGAAGCCGCAGGGCTGTGACAGCCGGAGCAGGCAGGAACCCCAGCCGTTGGATTGCCGGCGAGATAGAGGTTTTTCCCTGTCGTATTCGGGTTGCCGCTCTCGGTGGTCAGTTTTTGGGTGGCATAGAACGCGGCAATATCCTGCATGTCGTCTTCTGACAGCGGCTCCGCCATGGCGTTCATGGTGGGATCCACCCGCTTTTGGGTTTTGAAGTCCATCAACTGCTTGACCAAGTAAGAGGGATGCTGCCCCGCCAGTTTCGGGAAGATCGGGGCTGAGCCGTTCCCGTCCTCGCCATGACAGCCTCCGCAGGCCGCTGCTTTCTCCTGACCTTCCGTTACATTGCCGCCGGCCTGTGCCAACAGGGCACAGCCCATCAGTGCGGCACTCACCGAAAACTTTAAACTCCTCATCCCGTACCTCGATTGTTCTTGTTGATGTGTTCGGCAGTGGGCTAACCACCGCGTTTTGAATCAGGCCATGAATGGCACCACGGATGCCGTTCACGTGGGTTCCCCATAAAATACGGGTACACTACAAAAGTCAATAATACAGCCTGGAAGAAACCTTTGAATCCCCTCTATCATAAGGCCAGTTTTCTGGCGAGCGCCTCCCGGCTCAACAATGCTCCGGCCGATCAGGGCCTGGAAGTGGCCTTTGCGGGCCGCTCCAATGCGGGTCAATCCAGCGCCATCAATACCATCACCCAGCAAAAATCCCTTGCCCGGGTGAGCAAAACGCCCGGACGCACGCAGTTGCTCAATTTTTTCACTCTGGATGACACACGGCGACTGGTCGATTTGCCGGGCTACGGTTATGCCAAGGTGCCGGAAGCCATGCACAAGTCCTGGGGGGGCATGATCGAGAGCTACCTCAGCAAACGCGAGGCACTCAAGGGTGTTTTCCTGATCATGGACATCCGGCATCCCCTGACGGACTTCGACCACCGGATGATCGACTGGTGTCAGCACTTCGGGCTGGCCGTGCATGTGACGCTCACCAAGTCGGACAAACTCAGTCGCGGCGCGGCCATGGATGTGCTGCACAAGGTCACGGGTCTGTTGACCACCCATTATCAGATTCCAATCACCGTGCAGCTCTTTTCCTCGCTGAAACGGGCCGGCATCGAAGAAGCCCACGCCGTGCTCGATCAATGGTTTGAGGTGGCTTCCGGCCGGGGTGTGTATCCTTAAATCCCTTGACCATCAGGGTTCCGCGATGCGTCGCTGAACCGGTTTACCTTACGGAATGCGTTCATGAAGCGATACGCCCTCATTTACTTACTGATCCTGGCCGTCCTGTTCTGGCTGGAAACCACGCCTTGGGCGCAGTCTTTTACCGTCGGCACCTGGACCCAGTTTCTGGCAGATTTCAGCGGCGGGCTGATGCACTCGTTCGATGGCAAAGTCGTCGTGCAGGGTTCGGATATCCGGAATGGTCAGACTGGCTATGCGGTATCCATCAAGGCTGGCTGTAACGGCGTCGAAGCGGCGATGATTCTGGCGGCGGCGATCCTGGCCTATCCGGCTCACTGGATGCAAAAGCTCATCGGTATGATCCTTGGCGTAGTGGCCATCCAGGTACTCAATATCGTTCGTATCATCAGCCTCTACTATCTGGGTGAGTGGAGCGAGAAGGCGCTAAACATCGCCCATCTCTACGTATGGCCAGGACTTATCATCCTCGATGCGTTGATTCTCTTCCTGATCTGGATTCATTGGCAGGGCCGAACACCTGTCAGGGTGATGCCGTCATGACTCCAGCCATTGCCCGATTACTGGGTCGGACCCTCTTGTGGTTGCCGGTGTGTTTTGGGGTCTGGTATTTCACGGCGGCTATTCACGCGAGCGTCGTCAGTCCGTTTTTGCAGTGGCTCGTCAATGCGACCTACCCCATCCACGTGCCCATGGTGCAAAAAGGCGGTGTGCTGGAGTGGATGCTTCAAGTACCCGCCGCGCTATCAAAGCGTGGAGGCGACGGGCTGATCGCCGCGACCATTACCCTGGACATCCTCATCTACAGTTGCGGCATACCCCTGTTTATGGCGCTCATGCTGGCCACTCCCGGCGTGTGGCGGCGCTGGCGTGCCTTGCTGATGGGTCTGGCGCTGCTGGGGGGCTATGAACTGATCGCGCTTTATGTGTCCACGATTTACAACACCCTCAATCTGTTGCACATCATCGGGGCGGATAGTCACTGGCTGATGGGATTGCCCTGGAGTCCGCAGTTGAACCTCCTGGCCCAAACCACGTTTGCTTTGGTGCTGCCCAGCGCGATGGCGGTGTTTCTCTGGGCGGCGTTCAATGAGGAATTCATCCGGTCGCCGTCCGAGGGTTGAGGTGCGTTCATTGCTGTCGTTTGACTTCGCCCTGCTGGCCTACGGGTCAACGGACCGCAAAATGAGGGGCCCGAATTGTAGTCATTGACCGGGTACACTTGCGCACCACATTCCTCCGTAGTGCAAAAAAACCCCGAAGCCAATGATTTCAGCTTCGGGGCGTAAGTCCCCGGTTGGGGGTGCCGGGTTATGAAAACCAATCAAAAAAACCGGCTGTTTGTTAAGCTTCAGGCAGCTCTGACCGGAGGGCATCGAGCTAAGTTCCATCTGGGGTGCGCAATGGGTGTGGTGTTTGTGGTGGAACTAAACAGGTTAGACGGGCACGAAGTAGGCGCCGCTTTAGTCGGATAAAATCAACCTGCCAGTCACCCGGTCAGTCGATATGAATATCAAGAAATTCGTCACCTATCACTTCTACTTCGCCGTTTGGCTTTCCATCCTTTGCGGAATCGCCGCCTTCAACAATCCTGACCTGGTGATTGTTGACGAAGAAGGCATGTATGGGCCGCTACGCAATAATCTGCTGTTTGCCGTCGGGTATCTGTTGATTGGGCAGATCGGCCTGTGGGCATTGCGGTACCAAAAAGGGGGCTACCTTGAGGCATTGGTAATGGCCTATACCTTCATGACAACGGGATTTGGAGCCCGAATCTATGCCGAGGTGAATGGTCTTCCGGTCTCTAATACTTTTGTCCTGGGGCTGTTCTACTTCGCTTTCGCCCATGCACTCTACTATTTTGCAGCGAGGCCAAAAGATTCAGACGCCACGTCCTCCGGGTCATAGAGCTGTTGGCTCGCGCTCATCGCCCAGGGCCATTTGCCGCGCTCCTTGAGCCCCTGCCCATGCGGGTTGGGGCTTCTCCAGGTGAGGGCTTAAGTGGGTTTGTGGCAGGCCGTTACTGCTTTAATGCCATACCGCTTCAGTGAACGCCTGACTGGGCCTATGATTACCCGTCATGACCGGTAAGGCCACCTCCCTGATCCCTCTGTTCGCAGGAAATCCCATGAGCCAGCTCACTCCCCTGAAGCCTTTCCGACTCAACGGTGTCCCCGGTCTGAGTGCCCAGATCAATGCCAATGGCTCGCTCTGCCGGCTCGACTACAAGGACATCACCCTCAATCTTTTTCCGGGGAATGAGCTGGAGGGCGGGCCGACCAATATTTATCTGCGGTGCCTTGGAGCGACGACAGAGATCGTGCCGTTGCTGGGGCCGGACAGCCCTTCCGCTTTTGCGGCTAACGATCAGGGTTTCTCCGCTAGCGGAGTGTGGCGGGAACTTCGCTATCGGCTGACGCTGCAACTGGCCGAAACTGCACCCGCCTGGTTCTGGCATGTCACGCTGGAAAATACCGGTGCCGAAACCGTTCAGGCCGATCTGATCCACACGCAGGATTTAGCCATCGCCGCCTATGGGGCGATCCGGCAGAACGAATACTATGTCAGTCAGTACCTGGACCACGCGCCGCTGGAACATCCGCAGCAGGGAGTGGTCGTCGCCACCCGTCAGAATCAAGCCTTTGGGGCGCGCAACCCTTGGTGCGTGATCGGTGCCCTGGGCAAGGGAGTCAGCTTTGCCACTGACGCACGGCAGGTGGTCGGGCTATCAGGCCGCGAAAGTCGGGCACCGGAGGGTATCGTCAATGGGCTGCCGGGTCAGCGGTTGCAGCATGAGCATGCCATGGCGGCGATACAGGATGCCCCATTGACGCTCGCGCCCGGCCAGATCGTCCACAGCGGTTTCTTCGGCTGGCTGGAAGAGCACCACCCCGCCGCGACGTCGGCGAGTGATCTCGGTTTTGTAGACCGGGCGCTGGCCTTGCCTGAATGCACGCCGGGGTTTTCCGGTATTGATGGCGCCGTCTTGCCGGTCCCGAGTCTCTTTACCCGCTGCCCCGCGCTGGTCGCGGCTACTCTCGATGAGGCAGAGATTGAGCGGCTGTTTGGTGCGGAGCGCCGCGAGGAAGAGCAGGAGGGCGGCACGCGGCTGTCTTTCTTCACGGGCCGGAGGAGCCATGTTGTGCTCAAGGCCAAGGAACTGGACGTGTTGCGACCGCATGGCCATATTCTGAGAACCGGGGGAACACTCACTCCTGATGAGGCCGTTCTCACGTCCACGGTCTGGATGGGCGGTGTCTTTCATTCGATGGTGACTCAGGGCCATGTCAGCATCAATCGCTTCCTTTCCACCACGCATAGCTATCTTGGCCTGTTCCGCAGTCATGGTCAGCGTGTCTTCATTGAAACTGCCGAGGGCTGGCAACGGCTGGAGCTGCCTTCCGCTTTTGAGATGAGCCCCGAAGCGTGCCGTTGGATTTACCGGCATGCGGATGGTTTGCTGGAGGTCCGGAGTGTGGCGGCGACTGATCGCCATGAATTGACTCTGGATCTCGTGGTGCTGGAAGGGTCGCCGGTGCGCTGCCTTATTTCCCATCACGTGGCTCTGAACGGTGATGATGGGGCTGAAGCGCATCCGGTGATCTATGAGCGTCAGGGGCAGGGGGTTTTTGTCAGGGCGATGGCAGGCAGTGATGTGGGCCGCCGTTTTCCCGAGGGCGGTTTCTTCATTCAGCCGCATCCGGGTACGGCGCTGGAACAGATCGGCGGAGATGAGCTGTTGTTCGACGATGGCCAGTCCCGCAACCAGCCCTTCCTCTGTTTTATCACGGAGCCTGCCCGGGCCCTGGGGCTGAAAATGACCGGGCAGCTGGTGCCTGCCGGCACGGGACGTTCCATCACGGCAGAGGCATATTGGGACGAATGCGTCGCCGGATTGTCGCTCCCGCAGGCGGTGCCTGATGCGGTTCACCGCTTGGCAGATATCCTCCCCTGGTATGCCCATAACGCACTGATCCACTTTCTGGCTCCGCGTGGATTGGAGCAATATTCCGGCGGTGGCTGGGGAACCCGTGACGTGACCCAGGGGCCGGTAGAATTCCTCATGGCGATCGGGCAATTCGCGCCCATCCGCGATTTGCTATTGCGCGTGTTTCGCCAGCAAAATCCCGATGGCGACTGGCCGCAGTGGTTCATGTTCTTCGAACGGGAACGCGACATTCGCCCCAGCGATTCCCACGGCGATATTGTGTTCTGGCCGCTACTGGCGCTGGCGCAATATCTCAAGGCGACCGGCGATGCGGCGCTGCTAAAGGAGCCAGTGCCCTATTTTCAGGGAAATCCTGCGGACGCTCAGCCGGGCACGGTCTGGCAGCACGTTGAAACGGCACTGGAGCTGATACACCAGCGGCTTATTCCCGGTACGCAATTGGCGGCCTATGGGCATGGCGACTGGAATGACTCGCTGCAGCCGGCTGATCCCGCCCTGCGGGAACGGTTGTGCAGCGCCTGGACAGTGACGCTTCACTACCAGATGCTGACGACTCTGGCAGAGGCGCTGGGCGCTATTGGCCGGGTCGAAGAGGCCGGAGGGCTCGAAACCATGGCCGATGCGGTGCTGGCGGATTTCCACCGCTATCTGCTGGTGGATGGTGTGGTGACGGGTTACGCCTGTTTTGAAGAGGGCGGACGGGTCGACTATCTGTTGCACCCTCGTGACCAGAAAACCGGCCTGTCCTACAGCCTGCTGCCGATGATACACGCCATCATCAATGACATGCTCACACCCGAGACGGCCGGGCAGCAGCTTGCGGTGATTCGCCAGCATCTGCATGGGCCGGATGGCGCCCACCTGTTTGATCGGCCGATGGTTTACCGGGGCGGCCCCATGACCATTTTCCAGCGGGCCGAGAGCAGCAGCTTTTTCGGGCGGGAAATCGGCAATATGTACACCCATGCCCACCTCCGCTACGCCGAGGCGCTTTGGCACTTCGGCGCTGC